>DATIQH010000257.1:0-5711 GCA_035471155.1 Nitrospiraceae bacterium
CAGGTCCTCAACGTACCCCAGAGGGTACGCCTCCGGCCTTCACTCGCTGCGGCCTTGCTGGACGAACTGTTTGAGCATCCTGCTCAGCTATTCTCCCCTTATTTTACTTCTGACCCGTCGGCTGTCGAAATGTTGCAATGAGGAACTAGCTATTCCCTAACCTGTTCGCCATGTCTGATACGATCTCCACAGCATCAGCATCCCAATGGTTCGCTCCTGTCGCCGCGGCACTCGGAGATGGAACGGGCCGTCCCTCTATCACTGCCCTGCAGGGCTCCACCAGCGGGCTTGCCCTCACCACACTCCTGCATCCCCAATTGGGAAAACTGGGCAATCGGCCCTGGCTCATCATGACTGGATCGGACGAGGCGGCTGAACGTCTCTTCGATGACTTGCAGTTTTTCCATGATCTCATCGGCCTTCCGACTGCTCCCCTCGCCTTGTTTCCAAGATGGGAAACCTTGCCGTACGAGGGCAGCGCCCCCCATGTCAGTTTAATCGCGCGCCGGATGAATGCCCTGCATCACATCCGTACCGCGCCACAGACCTGCCTGGTCACCTCCATCGCGGCCTTGATGCAACGACTGCTGCCGGTCGAAACGTTTAGCCGCACCACCCTGCAATTCAAGCAGGGTGGCATGATCGAGCGAGAAGCCCTGACCGGAGGACTCTTACGACTTGGCTACCGCCGGGTTTCGGTGGTGGAAATTCCGGGAGAGTTCAGTATTCGAGGCGGCATTGTAGATATCTTTTCGACGGCCTATGCCGACCCGCTGCGCGCCGAGTTTCTCGGAGAAACCATCGATTCGCTCCGCCTGTTCGATCCCGCCACGCAAAAGTCCACCGCGAAGTTGGATCGGGCGATTGTCCTTCCCGTGCGGGAATATCTGCGGGCGGAGACGTCGCCGGAGGCCCTCGCTCCCATTCCGGCGGATGCCGAGTGGCGCGCGCCGGATCTCTACTCCGGCATGGATACCCTCTTCGATTATTTCACCGAGCGGCCGTTATTGGTCCTGGATCAGCCGGCTGCGTTGAAAGGAGCTTGCGCGGACCTCTGGAGCAAGATCGACGACGGCTATCTCCGCCATGCCGATCGGGAAACGATCGTACCTTACCCGTCACCGGAGCGATTGTTTCTTTCCTGGCCTGAACTCATGGATCACACGAATGGCTGGCCCACACTCGCGCTTGAACCCCTGACTCCAAGCGATGCGTCCTGGAGCCCGGTCCAGGCTTTTCCTGCCCAGGCTCCGGCCAGCGCCGGTCTCGGAGCTCGTGGGATGCCCTTCAGCCAAACTCTCGCCATCATGGATCGCCTGCGAGAGGAATGCCGGGTGGTACTCGTCGCGCGAAGTCGCGGCCAGGTGGATCGCTTGCTGGCGCTCTTGCGCGAACACGATGTGCCGGCGATGGAATGGACCGCAGGGACCTGGACCGTTTCCAGCAAAACGAAACCTCCGTTTTACGTCTTGCACGGCGATCTGTCCGCGGGGTTCCTCGCCCCGGACTTGCGTCTGGCCCTGCTGACGGAAGAAGAGCTGTTTGCCAAGGGCGCGCGCCACAAACCGCAAGCCAAGAACAAAGCGGCCACGTTTCTCTCTTCGCTGGAAGATCTCAACGTGGGCGACTATGTCGTCCATGTCCAACATGGCATCGCCAAATATCGAGGCCTCAAGCGTCTCTCGGTGCAGGGCTTCGACAGTGATTATTTGATTCTGGAGTTTGCCGGTGGCGACACATTGTACGTGCCCCTGGAACGGCTCGACCAGGTGCAACGGTACAGCGGAGCGGACGGCCATGCGCCGCGTCTGGAACGCTTGGGCGGCGCCAATTGGGCCAAAACGACCGCGCGTGTCAAGAAAGACATCGAGGAGATGGCCCACGAGTTGGTCGATCTGTATGCCAACCGTGAGCTCGTGACACGCCATGCCTATGGGTTCGACAGCACGATGTATCACGAGTTCGAAGCGGCATTCGAGTACGAAGAAACGGACGATCAACTCAAAGCGATCCAAGATATTACGCACGACATGGAGTCCAGCAAACCGATGGACCGATTGGTCTGCGGCGACGTGGGGTACGGGAAAACGGAAGTGGCCATGCGGGCGGCCTTCAAGGCAGTGGAAGCAAATCGCCAGGTGGCGGTGCTCGTTCCCACGACCCTGTTGGCCCACCAGCATTACGACAACTTCTCGGAACGGTTCGCTCCGTTCCCGGCTCGGGTAGTCCTGCTCTCACGCTTCCAGTCGCCGAAGGAGGCCAAAGCCATTCTCAAAGACGTGGCGTCCGGCGCCGTCGATGTCGTGATCGGCACGCACCGGCTGATCCAAAAGGATGTGAAGTTCCGAGACCTGGGGCTCGTCATCATCGACGAGGAGCAGTGGTTCGGTGTCAAACACAAGGAACGATTGAAGCAACTCCGCACCCAGGTCGACGTCTTGACGCTCACGGCCACCCCCATTCCTCGCACCTTGCAGATGGCCATGGCAAGCGTGCGCGACCTCTCGATCATCGAGACCCCTCCGGCAGGCCGCTTGTCCATTCGCACGCAGGTCGTCAGATCGAACGACACGCTCATCCGAGAAGCGATCTTGCGCGAACTGGGGCGAGGCGGGCAGGTGTACTTCGTCCATAACCGGGTCGAAACGATGGAGAAGACGGGAGCCTGGTTGCACCAACTGGTGCCCGATGCGCGCATCGTGATGGCCCATGGGCAGATGAACGCCAAACCGCTCGAAGCCGTGATGCTGAAATTCTTTCGCCGGGAGGCGGACGTGTTGATCGCCTCGGCCATTATTCAATCAGGCATCGACGTGCCCCATGCGAACACGATCTTTGTCAATCGCGCCGATATGTTCGGACTCGCGCAGTTGTACCAATTGCGCGGGCGAGTCGGGCGAAGCGGCGATCAAGCTTATGCCTACTTCCTGGTACCGGATGAGGGACGATTGAGCGACGACGCTCAGAAGCGGCTCACGGCTATTCAGCAATTTACCGAGCTGGGCGCCGGGTTTCGCATCGCCGCGGCCGATATGGAAATCCGAGGCGCCGGCAACCTCCTTGGGAAACAGCAATCGGGACACATCGCCGCCATCGGGCTCGATCTCTACATGCAGATGGTGGAACAGGCCGTCCAGCGCCTCAAAGGACAGGTAGTGGAAGAAGAACCGGACCCCACTCTCCGGCTCAATGTCTCCGCCTTTATTCCGGACGACTACGTTGCCGATCCCCACCAGCGCCTCTCCTTCTACAAACGGCTCTCGTCCTGCGCACAAGTCGGAGACCTCGCCCTCCTTCATGGCGAAATGCAGGATCGATATGGGCTGGCCCCGGACTCCGTCGAGCGGCTGTTCGAAGTCATGCAGGTGCGGCTCCAAGCCAAGGCCTTGCGCTTGGACTCGGTCGAACTCAAGACACATTCCGTCGTCGTCTCGCTCGGCGCCAAAAGCCGGGTCTCAAGCCAGGAGATTCACCGGATGATGGACCGGTACAAGAAGCGGGTATGTTTTCTGTCTCCGCTTTCGTTCGAACTCCAGATGCCGCATCAGGACTGGCCTTCCATCTTTCGAGAACTCACCGCAACCTTGCAAAGCCTGGGAGGCTGTGATACCAACACCACGATGTCTTTGCACGCGTCTCGTTAACAAGGTCTCATGCGCCTATGACTCGATCATCGAACCGATCCGTGAACGCCGCAGCCGGCCGCCTCGTCACTCTGCTCGCCTGCGCCATCGGCGGCAGCCTCCTCTTGCTCATCAGCTGCGGTCCGCCGCCCGAGGAAGGCGTGCTCGCCCTCGTCAACGGCCGGCAGATCACGCAGACCGAGTTCGACGCCCGGTGGGGAGAACTGGCCGAAGCCACCAAGGCGCGGTATCAGAAAGAAGGGGGGAAACGTGTCTTCCTCGACGAGCTCATTACCAAAGAGCTGCTCATGCAGGAAGCGCGCAAGCTAGGCCTCGACCAGAGCGATGCCATCCGCGATCGAGCGCAGCGCTACAAGGAACAGCTGATTCTCGATGAACTCCTCAAGGACCGGATCAAGGCCAAGGTCGAACTCACGAGCGAGGAATTGGACGCCTTCTACGAGCAGCATTCCCGCGAACTCCTGACGCCACTAAAAGTAAGAGTGTCGCAGATGCTGCTGCCGAATATTTCGGCCGCAAAAGATCTCGAAAAGCAGGTCAACCAGGGGGGCCATTTCGCCCAATTTGCGCAGCGCTATTCCATCGACGAAAAATCGAAAGCGAAGGGGGGCGATCTCGGCCCCTATCGCAAAGATTTGGTCGTCCCCGAAGTCGACGCCGTCATTCATACCCTCAAGCCGGGATTCATCAGCGCGCCGATCAAGACGGAGGCCGGCTATTACCTCGTCATGACGACGCCGCTCGACAAGGAAATTATTGAGGCCGACGTGGCCGTTCGGGAACGCCTCCGGCAGGAACTGCTCAACGAGAAGCGTCGAAAACGATTTGGCGGCGTGATCGCCGATATCCGCGCGAAAGCGACCATCCGCCTCGCCGACGCCTCCCGCTATATCACCGACGACGTCGGCGCGCGCTGAGTCGTCGCGGATCGACATTGCCCTCGCTCAAAGCTCTCAAATCCTTTGCAATTCGTGTACAATCCGTCGATCTGCTCGGCGCATGGCAAATCCGCTGTCCATGACCCGGTCTATCCGTTCATCACGATGATGCCAAGCTGGCTGAGACATACGATCTTCTTCGCGCTGGGGCTGCTCGCACCGGTCTCCCTCCTTTCTGCCGCGCACGTGGAAGATGGGATCGTCGCGATCGTCAACTCGGATCTCATCATGCTGTCCGAGATAAAACGGGAACTCGCCCCGGAGCAGGAGCGGATTCAAAAAGAGTATCGCGGCGACGCCCTCGCGCGCCGCCTCAAGACGGCGGAATACATGGCGCTGACGTCGATGATCGAGCGCAAGCTGCAACTCCAGGAAGCGAAAGCGCGCAGCATCACGGTCACCGATCAGGAAGTCCAGCAGGCGATTCGGCAGATGAAGCAACAAGGGAAAGCGGTCGACGAGACGAACCCCCTCGACCTGAAAAACGTCCAAGAACAGCTGACGCTGCTCAGGGTCATCGACCGCGAGGTGCGGGGCGCGGTCATGGTCGCTGACTCCGATATGAAACGGTACTTCCAGGAACACCGCGATCGGTTTGCGCTCTCGGACGAATACACGCTCAGCCAGATTCTCATCAAACCCCACTCACCGGACGATACGGCCATTGCGAGAGAGAAAGTTCGTGAGGTCGTGGCGCGGCTCAAGCAGGGGGAATCCTTCGAGGATTTGGCGCTGCGCTTTTCCGACGGCCCGAACGCTTCGCACGGAGGGCATCTGGGCTTAGTGAGGCAGGGAGAGCTCTTGCCGGAGATCGATCGCACCATCGCCACGCTCGTACCCGGCGGCATCTCGGATGTGATCGAGACCTCGGAGGGCTTTCACATCGTGCGTCTGGAGGACAAGAAACCCAAACAGTTCCGCCTCTACGCGCAAGTTCGCAACGAAATCCAGGGACTCGTCTTTCAACAGAAAAGCGAAGATGTCTTCCAATCGTGGCTGGCGAACCTCAAGAACAAAGCCTACATCGAGATCAAGTTTGAATCCGCGCTTTCAGGACCGCCCACAACCGCTCCCGCCCCTCGCCCGTCACCGACGAGTAAGGAATAACGTCATCGAGCTCGGCCAGTCC
>DATIQH010000258.1:0-12134 GCA_035471155.1 Nitrospiraceae bacterium
ATCAGAATGCCGCTGAGCATTTCAGCGGCATTCTGATAGCGACCAGGTTGGGTGAACCGCGCTTACGCGCATAATGAAGGAGGGATGTCATGTCCGTCGCAAAGATTATCGAAATTAGTGCCGAGTCGCCAAAGAGTTTCGAGGATGCGATTCAGAACGGGATCACCCGGGCATCCAAAACCATACACGGCATCAAGTCGGCTTGGGTGAAAGAACAACACGCAGTGATCGATAACAACAAGGTCATCTCGTATCGAGTGGACCTGAAAGTCACATTCGTACTGGATTAATGAGTCAGGAGAATGGACGAGCGAGACTGGCGTGGCAGGCGAAACGGGAGAGGGTTGATCTGGTTCGTCTGGTCTGTCTGGTTCAACCAAATAAAGAAGGCAGACTGGATAATCAATAGAAACCAGGCGACCTTCACACGCCAGCATCGCCGGCACAGATATTGGGTCGCTACAGGTGTGAGCTTTGGCCTTTCTCCGTTTCTTGTCGTGCTGGCTTGTTCCCTTGCGTTTGGCTCTTCCGGCCAACCATCGGAGCCCCCCACTGAGGTGGTCCGTTCGACTATCACCAAAGTCTTCCACATCCTCGAAGACGAGACACTTAAAGATCCGGCCAAGCTCATCCCGCGCCGACATATGCTGGAAGAGGTCATCGCGTCCCACTTCGACTACATGGAAATGTCGAAGCGAGCGCTCGCGGCTAACTGGACTCCACTCACGGCCGACGAGCGGGCTGAATTCGTCGAACTCTTCAAGAGCTTTCTCTCCGACCGCTATGCCGAAAAAATCGAAAGCTATTCAGGAGAACAAGTATTCTATCTCTCCGAACGGATCCAGGAGAATTATGCGGAGGTGCGGACCGAGCTGCGGTCGAGCAAAGTCACAGTCCCGATGGATTACCGGCTGCACAGGAAAGACGGAACGTGGCATGCCTACGACCTCATCGTGGATGGGGTCAGCCTGGTGAAGAATTACCGCAGTCAGTTCGAGAAGATCATCCGCTCGTCGTCCTACCAAGAGTTGGTCCACCGGCTGCGCGAGCGCACCGTGGGCAAGGATAAGAAAAAGAAGACCTCGCTCACGGCAGTGCCGCACCGCCCCGCCGTCTGAGATCCGCCCACTTTTGCGCTCAGGTCTTCGCGGAGCCAGATCCGGGAAATGGCCTGACCCCCGCGCGTCCAGCCAGCTCATGGAGTTTTTCGTGAACTGACTCGTTGTTATAAGACTGGACTTCGGAGAGCGCGAGGCAATAGTCCGTCAGCGCCTCCAGCCAGACCTTTTGATTTTCGCAGGTCACAGGACCTCGTCGTGCTTCGTCGATTCTGAACGAAGCCTCCTTGAGCTTGGTCGCTGCTTCAACGAGATGTTTCGGCACTGACATAGTAGGTGGTGACTCCTTTCTTGAGGACGGTTACGGCACCTTCACAAAAGGGAAACGTTCCCGCATTGTTCGGGTGATCAATCCCACGCCACATTCATCCCCGATCAGTTCCACAATGAGAATCACATCCGGATCCTTGAAGTCGATGCGCGGCGTGGCGCCCTGATCCCGTAAGTGCGCGAGCAGCGTGCGACCCAGTTCCTACTCCAGTGCCTGGCTGTGGATGTCACCCGCATGGCCTCGCCGTTCGATTCTCATGTAGAACGAGCCGCTGTCGATCCGATCCGCGCAGGCCAGGACGGCTCACTCAAGCTCGGCCTTCAGGTGCTCGACTTGGAAGGTGAACGTGCGGTCAATCGGGATCAGCCTTGCCAAGTGGCGGGGAAACCCCGGCCTCTGCTCTTCGCTACAGCGTAACTGTTCGCAGAAAGCCTCATTCCAGGAAGGGAGGGGCGTTGCTCCGCCCTTCCTATAAATAATTGAGACCTCTGATTGTTTCATCGTCAGGAAATTTGCCATACGACAAGGATTAGTCGCGTCATCTTCGCAAGGCGCCCATCACCCACAGCACCCTGGATCCAACGTTCCTGTTGCAATAGCTGCCTCTAGGTCTTCGATCGTCCGCCGAGACAATACTGATGTGTCGTATTCCTGCATCACGTCATAGCCGGGACGGGCGTCCTTGTCTCGTTTTTTGATCAGCAGCCATTCTCGCGGTCGGTCTTTCATGCGCACCAAGGTGAACCCCCCTTGCAACCGTTGCCCATGCAAATACAGATCTAATTTGCCCTCTTGGAACATCATCACCGGCGATGCTGGATCCCGATTGGCTCGGTGTGATTCGAACCAGCCCGTATCCCACACCAACACAGGCCCTGCTCCATAATAGCCTTCTCCGATCACCCCCTCGAACTCCGCGTAGCCGAGGTCGTGATCCTCCACTTCCACCGCAAGCCGTTTGACCGATGGGTCCATCGAGGGGCCTTTGGGTATGGCCCACGACTTGAGTGCGCCTCCGATTTCCAGTCGGAAGTCATAATGAAGGTGAGAGGACTGATGCTTTTGGACCGTGAAGATCGGCCGCTTGGATCCCGTCATACTCATGGCAAAAGCATCAGACGTGCCATCCTTGCTGACAGTAAGCGACCAGGAGCTTTTATCCGACAACGCGATGACTTTCTGCAGTTCTGAGGCACCTGCCCTGGAATGTGAGAAACTCAACGACCCGTGACTTGATCAACTCGTGCCCTGTTACGCCACAGTAAATTGAAATTGCTGACAAGTCTCGGCATGAGGCGGCATATCCACCAATTGACCTCTCGCGAAGTTGGGTTATCTTAGAAGTGAGCGGAGGATTCGGTGAGAGGAACATTCAAGGGAATTGAGGTCAAGCGCAGGAGTGGTGAGCAGGCCCGCCAAGAGCGGGAAGCCTAAAGCTCCTCCAAGACCTCCATGATGGACAAAAATCTCTCTAACCCGCCTCCGCTTTTCTTTTTATCTTCCCGGCAACTCCCCCACACTACTGTGGTGTTGCTTTTATGAGACCTATTCATCGTGGGTTGCCGTGGGTGGGGAATCTTCACATGCTGTGGGGGAATTGAAGCATACCGGTGGAATGGAACCAGCCCTCACAAACAAAACGGCCCGCCCTTGTGTGGAACACCGGGGCTGCCATCCGAACAGGGTGACGTTCAGCAATCCTTCAGTCGCTCAAGGCCGATTGCCCCGCGCCTCCATCTTCCTCTAGGCTCCGTTTGAGGAGCCGTGCCTAGTGGCACCGACGATTGATAGCGCGTCCCTCGAATCACCACCCTGCCACTGAAGCAGAAGCGGTACCCTTTGCACACTGGCTGCACAAGGGCGAGTCAAACTCGAACTAAGCTGCTGCCCTCTCTCAGCTCTGTCCACCTCCTTCAATTTTTGAATAATCATTCCGTCCTAGAAATCAACGATCCAGTGACGGCCAATCACTGTAGACAATCGCCTCACAACCCCGAATCTTTTCCTATTGTGCCACTCCACGGGCCCTCGAAGTTCCCGCGTACCAACATGATGATGAATGATTTTTCCGCAGCCTATTAGGCATATAGTCCCTGCCTCTAGAACCCGGAGCCGGTCATCGAGAGTGTATGGTCGTTGAGCGTCGCCCTTATTCCGAGAAACTTCTCTGCCAGCCACAGGTTCGTTAGAAGATGGTCGGTCACGCTTCCACCTCTCACGCTTCACGTGTTACGTCCTCAGCATCGTGCGCTGAAGCAGCGGACGCAACGATTGTAGAGTTCTGGTATTCAAGACATGGCTCTTTTCCAGCCACCCCCGGCGAGCTTGCCCGATACCATAGCGAAGATTCTCGAAGTCCAGGACGCTGTGGGCATCGGAGTTGATGCTCACCAAGACTCCCTCATCTTTCGCCAATTGGCAGTCCGTGTCGGTCAGGTCAAGGCGGACCGGTTGCGCATTCACTTCTAACACGCACCCACGTTCACGCGCATGACGGATGAGACGCGGCATATCCACTTCATAGGGTTCTCGTTCATCGATGAGCCGGCCGCTGGGGTGGGCGAGAATAGTGAAATGCGGGCGATCCATGGCTCGCAAGATCCGCTCGGTCTGTTTTTCCCTGGACAGCCTGAAGTGACTATGAACAGCCCCCACCACAAGATCCAACCTGCCGAGGTCTTCATCGGGAAGATCCAGACTGCCGTCTTCCAGAATGTCCACCTCAATCCCCTTCAGGATCGTCAATCCGGGTGAGGCTTCGTTCAAGCGATCGATTTCTTCGAGTTGTTCGAACAACCGCTTCGGATCGAGACCATGGGCCATGGCCAAACGTCGTGAGTGGTCGGTAATCGCCAGGTATTCGAACCCGCGCTTGCGCGCCGCCTCTACCATTTCTTTCATGCTGTTCCGGCCATCCGTCGCTTTTGTGTGGGCATGGAGGTCGCCTTTTAGATCAGCGAGCTCAACAAGCCTCGGCAGGCAACCTGCCCGTGCCGCTTCAAACTCGCCGCGATTCTCCCTCAATTCCGGAGGAATCCAGGGAAGCCCCACCGCCGCGTAGACGGATTCCTCTGTGGCCCCTGCCACAGACTGCTCGCCTTTGAACAGGCCATACTCATTCAACTTGAGCCCCTGCCGCTGCGCCAACTGGCGAAGCAGCACACTGTGTTCCTTGCTCCCCGTGAAATATTGGAGAGCGGCGCCGTAACTCGTTTCTGGGACAACCCGCAGATCGACTTGTAGCCGGCAAGAAAGTCGGACGCTCGCCTTGGTGGTGCCATGAGCCAAGACCTCTTCGACTTCCGGATAGGACACGAAACGCTCGACCACCGGACTGCCGGAACGAGCCGTGACCAAGAGGTCGAGGTCCCCGACCGTCTCCTTCGCTCGTCGATAGCTCCCTGCCGCGACGATCTGCTCCACTTCTGGTGAGGCTCTCAGATACGCGATAAGGGCTTCAGCATATTGGGTCGCGATCGCCAGTTTAAACCGCTTCGCTTCGCTCGTTCTGGCTTTCAATTGGTCGAGAATGTGCTGCTCGGTTTTGGCTCCAAATCCTTGCAGGGCCTTGACACGCCCATCCTGCGCGGCATTTCGCAAATCATCCAACGTGCGGATGCCGAGCTTGTGATATAACGTCTGCACTCGCTTCGGCCCCAGGCCCGGAATTTTGAGGAGGTTGGTGAGCGTCGCCGGCACCTTTTTTCGATGCTCTTCAAGCATGGCGGCAGTGCCGGTCCGGACGATTTCTTTGATCTTGGATGCGAGGTCCTCGCCGATGCCGGGCAACTCCGTGACGTCCTGCCCATGTGCAATCATGGCGGCGACATCCTGGTTGAGATCACGCAATGTCCGTGCGGCATTGCGATAGGCACGAACGCGGAACGGATTGGCGCTCTCAATCTCCAATAGGTCGGCGATTTCATCGAAAACTGCCGCGATATCGGCGTTGTGCACCGGCATAATCCCTCTGATTTCCCCTGCTGCTGAATATCAGTCAGGCTCTGATCACACCTCACCTCCAAGCTCAATAAGCAATGAATAGGCCTCGCGGTTGAGGCCAGGTGGGATTTTCTTCTACCAGAGAACAGTCGAACGTACGGCTGCTTCGTTCCCTCTCAGCCTATTCTCCTGTTGCCTTCTTCCCCAGTTGAAGTCCTTGTGTTGTTGCGGAACTCCTCAATCAGTTCACACAGACTTATGTCACCCTGTCGTCTTTGGCAATGAAAGGTGGAAACTGAGGGAAGAGTGGGGCAGGATCTTTCAATTGGAGCTCTTCACGATGATGGTAGCTGTGGTTGGCCGTGGGGTTGGAAAAAAGAGCGGGGCTGTAGTTGTGAGCCCCTATTCCTGCTCCCCGGAGACGAAAGACAAACGTCGATGAACGCTTCGCGAACGACGAGCGACGAATTCGCATTTGCAGCAGAACTGTTCATGAGGATTGCGGGCTAATTCAAACGAGCGCGACCTGACCCCAAAAAAGCCTGTTCAGATTCTCGCCGCGCTTCCCGACGTCGACGGTGAGCCAGAACCACATGATCGACCCGCTCACCGCACGTCACACAACGCCATTCCACCGTCCCAGTTTCGGCACAGAGATCCGACACCATCAACCCGCCGCATCGATGACAGCAATCGAGCATCAGCTTCTTGCCTTGATTTGTTTTTGTCGCCACTGATCCTTTCATACCTTTCTCCTTCTTTGACTACTTGAGAGGCAGTCGCCGTGAAAAGGATTCATCCATTTTTGCAATCAGGGTGATGCCCTGCATTACATCCCTGAAACCCAGCGTCCCTTCCTCTTCGACACGATAGGTGAGCCGGCAGGTTGGCTGTTTGATAGTTATGAATCGGCCTAAGTCAACCGGTGTCGCGATCAGGACGACATCACACGGAATCCGGTTGATGGTTTCTTCCAAAACCTGCGGCTTCAGAGATGAGGCGCATTGCCCTTTCCGGACTTTCTTCCTGCACACAGGTTATGCAGTTCGATTTATCTTTCCGATTCCTTCAGCGGCGTACAGAAGATTCTCTGCTCTCAATCAGTGCTATCCTGGCTCGCCATATGCCATCACTCAATGATATGCTCGCATCATTCATGAATGACCTGTGCTCACATAAGGCAATCGACGGGCAGCAGTAGGGTGGCATACTGTCTTACGGAGAAAGGGAATATCTATGACTCTACAGTCGGGAGGCACAGTCGGGGACTTCATGCATCGAAACTTGGAGACTGTCCTACCCGGAAGCACGATCGTGACGGTCGCCGAGCGTATGCGGGAGAAAAGTCTTGGCTCCCTGTTGGTCGAGTCGGATGATGTAGGGGGCCGTATCTCAGGCAGATCTGGGATCGTGACTGAGACAGACCTGATCCGGAGGGTGCTCGCGAAAGGAATCGATCCTGCTCTCACCATAGTTGATCAGATCGTGAGCAGTCCATTGCTGACAATCGCCCCGACTCGCCCTATGCTGGACGCCAGCCATCTGATGGAAGCGAACCATATCCGCCATCTCTGCGTCTCGGACAAGAATGACATCGTCGGGATCATTTCGATGCGGGATCTCACGCGCCATTTCGTCGATTCAGAAGAAGGCCCTGCCCGTGACCTCGACAACGTATTCCGTCCCCTCAGCGTACTCATGCGAACGACGATGGAGACCATTGCAAGCGAACGGACGGTGCTGGAAGCGGCACAGGCGATGGCAGAGAAGCGGATCGGCTCGCTCCTCGTGCTTGAGGCTGAAAAAATAGCCGGTATCGTGACCGAGACCGACCTGGTGAGGAAAGTGATCGCGGCTGGTCTCTCTTCGAGCAACACCAGCGTCAGAGCCGTGATGACTTATCCCCTGATTCAGATTGACATCAACCGCACCGTTCGTGACGCCAGCAGGCTCATGGCCGAAGCACGGATTCGCCACCTCGCAGTGACGGAAGACAACAAGGTGGTGGGCCTCTTGTCTGTTCGGGACCTGGTGAAGATTGTGTCCGTCAGAGACAAACCCCGGTTCCTTCGTAGCACATAACGCAACGCGTTTTCCCACCGCAACCTGTTGTGGCCGAAGGCATTTTTCCAAAGAGAGCCCTGGACGTGAGATGCATATGTCATGACGTCAATTATGCTTCACGCTCTGTTAGCAGGCATACCCTCCACTCGCCCATGTTTTGTGTCTTGCATTACGGATATAGGAGAACTACGATAACGCAGATCCGTTAGCAAGAAATCCCTGTCTTCTTCTTTCATAGAGCAGCATCGTGAACATCGAAGGACCAGGACAAGCCTCAACGCCTCTCCCGAAAAGCCAGCCCCACGTCTGTACGCACAGCCGCCTGATTTCCGATTCCGTTTCGGAGGAAGAACACCAGGCCGGCAAGGTCCGTTGTGTTGAATGTGGGAGCATCATTCTCGACCCCCACCTTCAACGGGAATCCAAGAGAACGTAATCTCTCTATCTACGGTTTTTACGGCCATCAAACCCCTCGCACAAGAAACAGTATCTCTACATGTGCTGAGGTATTTGGCAACAGTGACCTGAGTTGTCACTGACCCAAAACTCCTCAACCTGTCGGACGGTGTAGCTCTTTCTCTGATGCTTTAAGCCTGTAACTCCCTGTGCTACCGAACTTCTCCCACGACCATCCGGCGCCACCATCCTGTGGCACCGACGATGCACTCCTGTCACATTGGCAATGCCTTTGTTTCCCCAGGGTGGTCCATGGCTCTGCATACAACCGTCGAGGATCAAGTAATCGATGTACTGCAGAGAACCGAAACGTGCGACCTCGAAGAGGTGACGCGTCAATGCACCAATCTCACGTGGAACCAAGTATTTCTCGCCGTAGACCGCTTGAGCCGAAGCGGCGAGATCATGCTCGTGCCCATGGGCCGTGGCATGTATGCATTAACCTTCCCGCACGGGAAGGACGGTCGGCTTGATAGAGACTCACTGCAATCTTAATCACAAGGAGGTTATGATGTCTGGGTTAACTCGTTGGGAACCGATGACGCGATGGAATCCATTCAAAGAATTGGAGGAGATGGAGAAACGCCTCTCGACCTACATGGGCCGCTCCACTGTTCAGCCCGAGGCCGGGAAGGAAGCCATGACGGTCGCCGAATGGTCGCCCCTCGTCGACATTACAGAGGACGACAAGGAATATCTCATCAAAGCGGATCTGCCGGAAGTGAAGAAAGAAGACGTCAAATTGACGGTCCAAGACGACGTGATGAGCATTTCCGGCGAGCGGAAGTACGAGAAAGAGGAAAAAGGGAAGAAGTATCACCGTGTCGAACGGGCCTACGGAAGCTTTATGCGGAGTTTCACCCTGCCGGAAGATGCCGACGGCAGCAAGGTCAGCGCGGAGTATAAAGAGGGAGTCTTGAAAGTCCACTTGCCCAAGTCGGAGAAAGCGAAGCCGAAGTCTATTGAAGTAAAGGTCTCCTGAGAAAGACGCCTAGGGAGGTGTGCGATGTTCCGACATCCTCACTATCTTGAAGTTCCATGGAATATGCAGGCGCAGCGCCCAACCTCGGAACCGCATCGCCATTTGTGGTGGTTGATCGCGCTGCTGGTCCTGCTAGCCATGTTTTTGATCGGCGTCGGCGTGACAAGCGGTATCATCTAGGAGGTTGCGGAAACACTCTGTGGCCATACGGCGTCCACTGCCCTGCATGAGGAGGGCAGTGAGACGCGCATCGTGCAGGTTGCAGGATCAACGCTCCATCGTCAAGGAGTCAAGGCATCATGTTCCGTAATCGGGAAGAAGCCGGCCGGATGCTGGCCGATGAGTTACGTCAATATCGCAACGATCCGACGGGATTGATTCTCGCTCTTCCTCGCGGCGGCGTGGCGGTCGGCTATCAACTCAGTCTCGCCCTCCACCTCCCGCTCGATGTGTTTATAACGCGCAAGATCGGCGCGCCGGATAATCCCGAGTATGCCATTGGAGCGGTGGCCGAAACGGGGTCGCTCTATCTGAATCAAGAGGCTGTCAGTTCGTTCGGCTTATCCCGGTATGAACTGGAGCGGTTGATTCATGTCCAAGAGAAAGAGATCGCCAGACGTAAGGACCTATACCGGCAGGGACGGCCGCTCCCGCAACTGACGGGCCGCACTGTGCTTTTAGTTGACGACGGCATCGCCACAGGCTCGACATTCCTGGCCTCGGCACTTGCCATTCGCAGTTTGCAGCCTCGCCGCCTGGTGGGGGTCATTCCGGTCGGACCCCCGTCGACAAGCCGCGACGTCCGGCCACATGTGGATGAGTTGGTGGTGCTCATGACACCCGACCCGTTCGAGGCCGTGGGAAACTTCTTCATGGACTTCACGCAAGTGGAGGATCGCGACGTGATTCAATATCTCAATCTGGCTGAGGAAGCGATGCTCGAACGCACGCCCTCATCACCAGCCTCATAGGTCTTCTTGCAGCAAGAAAGGCGCGCCACAACATGTCCTCACATTCCAAGATTCCGTCAGGGTTGGGAGCTCGAAGAGACCAAACGTATCAAGAGTACGAACACGACAGCTATAAGCTGCAGGGGAAACTCAAGGAGCCCACTGTCTGTCCAACCTGCGGGGCAGTATTTCATAAGGGACGGTGGACCTGGGAAGCGAGACCTTCGGGCGCGCACGAGACTGTTTGTCCGGCTTGTCACCGGATCCACGATACATACCCCAAGGGCTTCGTCACGATCAAAGGATCGTTCAAGGATACCCAGCACGAACAGCTGATCGGCATCGTCAAAAATACGGAGGAGAAAGAGAAAAAGGAACACCCGCTCTCCCGGATCATGGCGATTGAATCACAGCCTGATGGCCTGGTCATTTCGACAACCGACACCCATCTGCCCCGGCGAATCGGCGAGGAGTTGAAACATGCCTACCACGGGGAGCTGGAGTTACATTACGACCAGGATGAACAATTCGTACGGGTCATCTGGACCCGCTGAACCCTGGTCTTACACCTAGCAGGCTGCGGAAAAACTTGGTTTACACACAATATACTGTTGGAATCTTGCACATTGGCGTCGATGACAACAAAGCCACAGGATGCTCAAAAAGGCTGTCCAGCAAGGCCGCAGCGAGCGAAGAGGCGAGGCGTACGCTTCGGTACGTTGAGCCTCTGAGCGACGCGAGAACGCCGCTGGCGGACTTTTTCAGCATCCTGCTAGAGGAGAAGATGATGACCGGTCTCATGAGAATGATCACCCTGGCTCGACCGATGCGGTGCTCGCCCGTTCGATGGATGCTTGTCGCTGTAATGGCACTCAGCCTGGCGACCGGGACCACGGTACAGGCGGCCACAACCATTTCACAGGGCGCAGTCGTGGAGGTGGACCAGACCACCGTCAGCCAGATCATGGATGCGTTTCACAAGGCTGATGCGGCCATCACTGCTGGAAATTTAGACGGCATCATGGCGCTCTATGCAACCCAGTACAACTATCATGGGTTGAAACAGGCGGATGTCCGGAAGATCTGGCACGATCTGTTTGATGAATACCGTGACCTGGGCCAGGTCCATTTCTTTTCGAAAATCGTCAAGGTGGGATCGGGCTCCAACGCCGTCATCGAAGTCACCTGCACGGGGAGCTTGTCGGGCATCTCGAAGGCCAGCGGCCTCCGGGTGCCGATCGACAGCTGGTATGAAGAAGTCCATTTTCTTACGCTTGAGGGCGGCGTCTGGCGCATTCGCGGAAATGTCGGTGAAACGCCACGCGTCTTGCCGTTCGGCACGGCACCGCACCCGCTATTCTGATCTGATTGGGAGACAGCAATGAGAATCGTAGCCGGTGTGGATTGGTCGGACGAAGCCTTTGCCGCCGTGGAACAAATCGGGCTGCTCTACCGGCCGGACGACGTCGTTCTCGTGCATGGCGTGGATCTCGGCATGCTCCAGTCTCCCATTGTGGCCGGAGCCGTCAATCTTCAAGGGTACGACGAATTCCGCCAGGCCATGATCGATGCCGGTCACAAGGCCATTGAACGCTGCCGCGCCTTACTGCCGGCTGAAATACCCTCCGTCCGGACGATGTGCGAAGTCCAGCACCCTGCCGCCTTCATTCTCGACAGCGCCGCCGCGGTCAAGGCCGACCTCATCGTCATGGGCACGCACGATCACAGCCGGATCACAGAGCTGTTTGCCGGCAGCGTGTCGCATCATGTCTTGCTCCATGCCGCTGCGCCGACCTTGATCGTAAAAGGGAAAGCCCGCCCCATCGCTCGCATCCTCGTGGCAGTGGAAGATCGCGAGGACTCGCTCTGTCTGCACCGCTGGCTGACGTCGCACCCCTTCAAGAACCCCGTCTCGATCACCGTGCTCTCAGTTGTCCCCTCACTCCATATGGTCAATGAGCATTTGATGGCAGAACTCAAGGACTGGTCCAAGCAAAGTCAGCGGCATGCTGAACAGGTCGCGAACGACACGGCTAGAGCGTTGGCGAGCCCTACTGTTACCGTGTCTATCGATGTACGCCAGGGTGATCCTGTCGCGACCGTGTGCGACGTGGGAAAGAGTCACGACCTTATCGTGGTCGGCTCCCATGGGCGGAAGGGGTTCGAGCGATTCCTGCTTGGCGGGGTCTCGCACGGTGTCGTCCATCGGACCGCTCACTCTGTGCTCGTGATACGCTGACTGCCTGATGCCAGCAGACTCGGCTCTCCTCAATGATTCGTCCTTGAAAGGATGCAGGCTATGAACATTCGATTCATATTGTGCGTGCTCTTACTGGTGATGGGATGCACCT
>DATIQH010000259.1:0-6781 GCA_035471155.1 Nitrospiraceae bacterium
CAGGACGACTGGCGCGGCGGCTCGGCGCGCGGCGAGGCGTTCCAGGGCTTCGTCGAACGCGAGCGCTGGTGGGTCGACGACTACGCGCTCTTTCGTGCGCTCTGCACAACATCGTCCGCGGGCTTATCTTCATCGGGCGATGTAGTGACGTGTGGCGAGGGCTGCGGCGAGGGCTGAGGGCATAATTCCTGACACTCCTGTACTCCCCCTTGAACTCAGCCCGGGTTGACACGACGAGCTTGGCTGAGTGATATTGGAATGCGACTCGCGCAAGGCCCTTAGTGAAGATATCGGCGGTGTTCTCGCTGGAGGCAACAGACTCGATGCGGATAACGCCAAGCTTCACACGCTCTCGCACCTTGTGGTACTTGATGTCGATGTGCTTTGTCCTCTTGTGGAACTTGGGGTGGAGGGCAATCTGCTTGGCGCCTTCGTTGTCGCAATAAATGGGCGTGGGCAACGTGAGCTTGTGGTCACTAAGCTCGTTGATGAGGCGTTGAACGAAGACAATTTCTTGAGAAGCCTCAAAGAGGGCGATATACTCGGCCTCGAGGGTGCTGGTGGCGACGATGCTCTGGCGCTTGGAGCACCAGCAGACAGGGGTACCGGACATGAAAACAACATATCCGGTTGTAGACTTGCGGGATTTTGTGTCTCCACCAAAATCAGAGTCACAGTACATCTGAATCTCCAGAGACTCAGTGCCGACGGTGATGACAAGACCGTGGCATGGTGTGCGACGGAGGAAGCGGAGGATGCGGGTAACAAGCAGCCATGCTGCCTCAGTGGGCTTCGCGTTGAACCTGGAGGCTATGTTGACGGCTAGTGCAACATCGGGCCTTGTCCATTTGGTGAGGTGGAGAAGGGCTCCCACGGCAGCGCGGTATTCCCTCGGAGACACAGTCTGGAGCGAGGCAGCTTCGCTAATTGCCATGGTGTCCACTTTTGGGTCAACTGGGGTGTTGCAGGGATTGCACTCCGCCATGCCGAAACGCTCGAGGACCTTCGAGACATATGCAGACTGGTTGAGGTAGGCCTGCTGGCCGGAAGGGGAGCGGGTCAGTTCTACGCCAAGAAACCACCGCATATCGCCAAGCTCGGTGACACGGAACTGCTGCTTCATATCGGCGGCGAAAGAGGCGTAATCCGCTTCGGTCCAGACAGCGATGAGCATGTCGTCGACATAGAGAATGACTATGGTTCCATTCTGTCTCTTGATGAAGATGCAACTGTCGCTCGCGGTGGGTTCAAAGCCATGCTGAATGAGCCACGCTGTGAACAATTCATGCCAGTTGCGGCCTGACTGTCGCAAGCCCGGAAGTCCCTTCAACAGTTTGAGAACATGGCCAGCTGGGATTGAACCTTCTTCACCGAGTAGGGTCATGCCTTCGGGTATGGAGAGGAATATGTCCTCTTCCAGCGGTGCGTTGAGATATGCGTTCCCGATGTCCACTTGCTTGACGATGCGGTTTGTGGAGAGGGCAAAGGTGAGAGCGATGCGCGCAGAATCGGCGCGCACGACAGGCGAGAAGACTTCGTGGTAGTCGACGCCGGCTACTTGCGTGAAACCCTTGCCGACCAGCCGCGCCTTGTATCGTTCCACCGTCCCTTCGGGTAACATCTTCCGGCGGAACACCCACTTGTGCCGAACGCACTTGCGCCCTGGGGGCAAAGCTGCTGTTGTCCATGTGGCGAGCTTGTGAAGCTCCTGCAGCTCCTTCCGCATTGCCGCTTCCCACAGGTGGCGATCGCGTTGACTCATGACGCGGGCGTAGGTGAGGAACTTCTCGTCGACGCCATCATACAGGTCGGTATAATTCTCGGCCTCAGCCCAGTCAATGGTGGCGTCCAGTGCGAGGATGCCCGCCGTGCGAAGATCATCTCCTTCGTCGTAGTCGACGCGGGCAGTGCGTTTGAGTCGGGCGGACCTCCGGGGCTGACCTGGTGGGTGCTCTGTGTCGGGGAGGATGTTCGACGCGCTCACTTCGACTGCACTGGCGTCATGCCCCGTCTGTGCTGGAGGGGCGTGGGGGTCTGGTCCTGATGCAGACACTGGTGCTGTCGCAGGCTTCACAGGCGCGGGTGCCTTCGAGGCGCGTCTAGGCGGTGGATCTGGGGCGAATTCCAAGTCATCGTCTTCTTCATCCGAGGATGAGTCTAGGGGTGGCATGACATCGGGGTCGGGGCTGTCGGGTGCGGCTTGATCGTCGTCGGACGCGGCATGGTCCTCATCGGAGGAATCATCGACAAGACCGTCGAGGCCATCGTTTAGCGGGACGCCGATGCTCGCCTGCTTGAACAACTCTTTTGTCCAGCCTGGCTTGTCGACGAAAGTAACATCACGCGAGGTCACGACGATGCGCTTGCCGTGCAAGAAGACCTTGTAGCCCTTTCGGTTTCGCGCATTTCCAAGATACATGCCTGTCCACGCTCGCGCGTCGAGCTTGGACTGCTGTTTCTCGGCGGGTATGTGCACGTATGCGAGGCAGCCCCATATCGGCATAGTGCTGGCATCGTCGATGAGCGGGTGGTCAATGTTGCTAACGATATCATATGGGGACCTGCGCGCTGGGTCGGCCATGTTGGGCAGTCTGTTCGTGACATCGACAGCATGCAGCCACGACCAGGACCAAAACTCCTTCGGCGCCCCGGCCCAGTTGCGCATGCTCCTGTCGAGGTCAGCAATTGTGAGCCAACTGCGTTCCACGGGTCCGAGATCCGTGTGTTGGTAGGGGACAGCGCGCTGAATGCTGATCCCCTTTGCGCGGCACAGGGCCTCCAGCTCGTTCGTTTTGATCTCTTGTCCGCCTCGCAGGGTCTCAATGTGTCCAAAGATGAAGAGCGCCTTCTGGACATAGTCGTGGTAGTTCTTTTTCGACCGAGTAACGAAGTGGAGCTTGAATCCCGAATACTTGTCGACGAAACCAATGACATAACGGCGCCCCTTTAGGTCTGGCTCTCGCGGCCCCATCAAGTCAGTGACCACCATTTGGAACGGGCGGGTGACGGTGTGGTCTCCCGTGTCGTTTACTGGGAGTTTCTTGGCCTTCCCCATTTGACAATCGTGACAGGGGAGTTTGGTTAGGTCTGCAGGGACTCTCCCTCCAAGTGCGGCGCGCAGCTTCTTCAGGCTCACGTGTGCGCATGCCCGATGTATGCGCATCAACTGGTCTTCGCTGAGCAATCTCTGCTTGCTCTTCGGCGGTGGGGTCTCCTCCGCGTCGGTCTCCGCATCGCCCTCCTCGTCGAGTTGCTGGAGATGCGCCGTTGCGCGTATCTGGCGGTTGTCAAAAATTCGCCTTGTGCCGGACAGGGGAAGGAAATCCCACGGCCATTCAGGACTGCGTTTGTTGGGGCAGAAACGCATCTTCACGCAGGGCACCTCCTTGTGCCAGAACATGGGGATGTTGCCACGCGGGGTCACCAACTGCATGTTTGCTAGATCCACAACAATGCCGTCGGCGGTGAGGCGCGACGCAGACAATATGTTTCCACGTAGCCCCGGGATATGTAGCACGCCGCCGAGTTCGATTCCCATGCTTCCCATAGTTGTCTCGGCGGTCAAGGGCACCTTTCCTCTGAAGCGTCCACATAATGCTGCCTTGCCATCGGCGGCTGTCTTGACCGGGACGTGCGTGGAGACTCGGTTTGTCAACCACTCCCCCTGGCAGGTTGCGTGGGTTGACGATCCAGAATCCATTTTCCATATGTCCTCGTCGACAGTTGGTTCCTCGGCGATGGTTAGCGATATGCTTTCGCTTTCCTGACCATTTCCCCCAGCCAGCACGAGCGGCGTGCCAGTGCGCGCGCGCTGCCCAATGCGCTCCCTCGCCAAACCGCACGGGGTGCAGGGCTTCTCCGCGGTGCAGTCGTGCTCGCGCATATGGGTCTCGCGCTCGTGTGTCGCATGGGCGGCGGCAACTGCCGACTGAATTTTGAATTGCTCTTCGCGGCTGAGGTCGGGTGCGCCGATGTGGCAATTCCATGCCAGCGTAACGGGCCAGTGCGGCGGGCCAAGGGGCCTCGCGCGCCCGATGCGCTTGAATGTGTCATGTTCATGCGGAATGACGAGGGGAGGCGTGCGTGACCACTTGACCAGTCGCTCGGTGTGCTCGTCGTCGTCGAGCCATGGCGCGATGAAGGTGAAAGGAACGCGCACCTCACGCTCAAGCTTAGCCAACACAAGCGCGATCAACCACCAAGGTGGGTTTACCCACAGGCGTTCGCCGATCCATGCGAGCAAGAGCGCATTATCTTTGGCCGTAAAGAACCTGGGGGTCTGGTGGGAGTCCTCGGATGCAAACGGGTCTAAGTCATGCTCGCCCCACTGCCCGCTAATCCATGTGTAGTTGGCGCGCTTCATCATCCAGTCTTCATAACGGGGGTCGTACTTGGAAATCTTTCCCTTTATTGGCCTCTCTTGGCAGTCACGGGCCTTGTGCCCGGGTTTCCCACACTGAAAGCACATGCCTTTCTTGCGTGCCTCGATGAGCGCAGCGCGCATGAGCTGAACCTCCTCTTCGAGGTCAGCCTCCTCGGTCTCGATGATCTGGATGCTCGCAGAACCATCGGCGGCGCTTGCTGCTGGGTCGGGCGCCGCGCACAGGAGTTGGATGCGCGCGCCGGGGGTGTTGCGTGTGGGGCAGTTGCGAGCCATGTGTCCTGGCTTGCCGCACGCGTAGCATTCTCCTTTTGCCTTCGAGACGCGCATCTGGTCGCGGATCAGCTCGATCTCCTCGTCGGAGTCTGCTTCATCAAGCTGCATAATGTGGTGGTCGCCCGCCACGGGGCGGTACTTCTCAGAGTGGAGGAGGAAGCGACGCAGGCGCTCTTCGGTTGCTTCGGGGGACGAGTCATGCTGAACGCGGTTCAAGGCTTGAAAGCCCCGCATCTCGTTGTCGACTGGGAGGCCCCCAGTGATGAAAGACGAGTGCATTTGCGGGGGCACCGGGTGGTTGAGACAGGTGAGCTCCTCGATCGCGAGCCTGATCCTCGCGAAGTAGGTCGACAGATGTTCACGGTCCCACCTCCAACGATTCCTCGCCAGGCGCTCGAGAAGCGCGGCGACGCGCAGCTCGAGTGGTCCCCTGAAACGCAGGTTCAGAACATGCCACGCGAGCATCCCATGCCCGCTCGCCTTGCTGCGCACAAGCTGGGAGGACGTTTCGTCGAGCACAAGCAGGAGCAGGTCGAACAGCACTTGGTTGATTTGTCGCTCATTAACCAGGACGGCGTCCCATTCATGCGGACCTTGGTGCTCCGCGGGGAGCAAAAATTGCTTCAACCCGTAAAAGTTGCAAAAAGTCTTGAACTTGACACTCCACGCGGCCCAGTCGCTTGAAGCTCCAGAGAACGTGTCGACCACTCGCGTGAGGTCTGCGGGGGTCACGGTGCGCAGTTGGGCGAGGCTGCAGTTCACAAACGTGGATTGGTAGCGCGAGTTCACCAGCTGGTGGACGAAACGAGCAGGTTCTCTTTCTTCGTTTCCATCTCCATCTTGATTTCTTTGATTTTCTCCTTCCTGGGCTGGATTTCCAGACAGGATTCGGTCCTCGGGGCGCACCTTTGCTGTGCGTGGCTGAAGGGGTGTCTGGGCCAGGAGGGGGTAGGTGGTTTCTGTGGGTTTTTCTCGGTTTTGTCTTGCTGACTGAGTTCCATTTTCCCCAGGCAGACCGAAGGTGGAGCGGGATTCGAATCCCTGCCGTTGCGCTCCCTCAGGACGTGCGCCGACGGCGCCCCCAGGTGCGTTTTCTTGTTTTTCTTGCAATTCTTGCCGCGCGCGCTGCTGGCTGAGGAGAGTTTCTTGTTCCTCTTGCCGATTTCGATCTTGTTGCTGCTGTGCGCCGCCTTGCTGCTGCGCGCGCTGTTGCTGCCTTGCCTCTCGCTCCCTTCTCTCCTGGAGGTAGTGGCGCGCGTACTTAATTTCTTCCGTGCGCAGGGGGGTCGGAGGTCTCTCTTGAGCAACGGGCTTGCGGGGGTTCGTGGCGTCGGTGGGTGGTTGAGAGGATTTCACCCCAGCGGGATTCGATGGTGAGAGAGGGTTGATTTCACGAAGGATTTCGTCACCCACGACGGCTTCTTCTTCAGGTATGATGTTCTCGCGGTCCAGTTGCTCCCTAGCGAGTGCGGCGCTCACACCTTTCTTTCTTGTTGCAGATTGAACCAGCTGAACAGGACGCCATTCGATGGCTTGCTTCCTTGGGCTCCAAAAAGCTTGAAGAATGGGTTCTGCATCGTCACCACTGCCGTCTTCGGCTTCCGAGTCGGAGTCGAGGACAAGTTGAGACGAGGTGGTAGTGTTGGCGGAAGGATTTGTAGAGGGTTGAGCAACCTTTGGGGCCTGCTGGTCAAGAGCTGGATTCTTTGGGGGATCATTGGCAGGCTGGATTTGAACACTGGTGCTCTTCTCTTTGACAGGAGTGGTGGCGGTATGCAAGTCCTCGTTTTCCATGATGTGCCTTCGGTATGCTGACTGTCGAAATGCTCAATAAACCTAGGACAAGTACGTCACCTTAAAGATTTAGGATTTTGTGTGTGTGGTGTGCGGGTCCAGGGGGAGAGCTCTCGCTGGAGATGTTCTAGTCCCGAGACCCACGCTCCAGCCGTGCTCCCAGGTCAACCCTGGGTAAGGACACGCTGAAAGTGTCCGCTGCGTGACAGCTCGCGCCGGTTCTGCGACGCCCACAACGAGTCGCTGCCGTTCGATTCGGCCAAGGTGGCGTACTGGGGGCCGGTCGACTTCTACAGCGGCGGGGTCGAGCACGCGATCCTGCACCTGATC
>DATIQH010000260.1:0-1567 GCA_035471155.1 Nitrospiraceae bacterium
ATCCTCTCGTGCCTTAAGCGCAGCCGTTTCGCTCAAGCCATAATCTCTGCCGATCGATTTACCTGCATGCTTATTTTTCAAGTCACCGACTGTGAGTTCTCCGGTGTGCAGTCGATCCAGCAGATTACCGGCAGCCTCTGCTATCCTGTTCGTTTTTGGCCCCGTGCGTAGCTTTTCCTTTTTGCTGTTTTCGTCCGTATCGGGCGTGGTTTTTCCCACGCGAGGGCGGATAGCGATCTCCCCATAGCATCCGGCGCTTCCGGCAAACTGGCGGTTTAGAATGTCAACGTCGAGGGCCACAAGGTCGCGTGGGGACAGCGTAACAACCTGCTGATCGTTCATGCGTCGTGTTGTGATTTCGTATTCTCCGGAAAGCAACCGATCTTTAACCGTTTTCGGCAGCTCTTCATAGAGCAGAATTTCGGCAATATTATAGTTGGCATACCCACGTGGCGCTCCTATATTGGATTCCAAGGAGATAGCCGATGTCCGTCCTGTCCGAACCCCAGTACCACGGCGAGGAAGCCGCCTACGCCTTCGTCGAGGCGCATATCTGGGCGAACGGGCGCGTCTGCCCGCATTGCGGAGTGTTCGACAAGAGCGGCCCGCTGAAGGGCAAAAGCACCCGCATAAGACTGTACCAATGCTATGCCTGCCGGAAGCCGTTCACCGTCAAGATCGGCACCATTTTCGAGGCCAGCCACGTCAAGCTGCATATCTGGCTGCAAGCGATCTTCCTGCTTTGCTCGTCGAAGAAAGGCATCAGCAGCAACCAGCTTCACCGGATTCTTGGTGTCACTCTCAAAACCGCATGGTTCATGAGCCATCGCATTCGCGAGGCAATGCGCGAAGGCAAGCTGCCCGGCGGTTTGGGCGGCGAAGGTAAGTTTGTGGAGGTAGACGAAACCTTCGTCGGCGGGAAGGCGAAGAATCGGGTCTACGCAAAGGAGCTGCCGCGTCACGAACCCGTTGTTGCTTTGGTGGAGCGGAAGGGCCGCGTCGCATCCTTTCACGTCCCAACCGTGAACGCCACTAATCTGAAGCCGATTCTCAAGGAGCAGATTTCGCCCAAGTCGCACCTTCGTACTGACGAGAGCGGCGTCTATTTGGGTGTTGGCAGGGATTTCGCCAGCCATGAGACCGTCAACCACTCCGCAAAAGGATACGTTCGCGGTGACGCCTACACCAATACCGTCGAGGGATATTTCTCGATCCTGAAGCGCGGCATTTATGGCGTGCACCATCATGTCAGCCAAGAACACCTGAAGCAGTATCTTGCCGAGTTTGATTTCCACTATAATGAGCGGATCGCTCTTGGCGTCGATGACGTTGAGCGGGCCGCCCGCGCGTTGCGAGGCGTCGTTGGCAAGAGATTGACCTATCGAACGGCTCATCGGGCGGGAGCATGAAAACGAAAAAGAAAGCGGAAGCCGCAAAGCAGCCCGCGCCAAAGCCGGATGATCCTGAGCAGTCGAGGCGCTTCATCGAGGCTGCCCGCCAGTTAGAGGCAGATGAGACTGGCGAGGCGTTTCGGCGAGCATTACGCAAAATTGCGCCGGCCATTAAC
>DATIQH010000261.1:0-4714 GCA_035471155.1 Nitrospiraceae bacterium
CCTGATCGGAGTCGATGTCGCGCGATTGCTCACACGCGCTACAGCCATGGCCCAGGCCTGTAGAATCCAATCCCCGCTTGAGCAGAACCCCGGCGCCGACCTTGGTGCAACAATGGCCGCACTGGCACAGGCAGGGCGCAACAAAGTTACCTTGATCGCCTCACCGCAGATTGCCGCATTTGGTTTGTGGGCAGAACAGCTCCTCGCGGAAAGCACAGGCAAGGAAGGAACCGGCCTCATCCCTGTGGCGCATGAACCGATTGTCGCATCGACTGCCTATGGTACGGACCGGCTTTTTATCTATTTACGGTTGAAGGGGGATCAGAATAGATTGCTCGACCGACAGGTCGCCAATCTCGCGCGGCAGGGTCATCCAATCTTCACGCTCACGCTCCAAGACCGATACGATCTCGCAGGAGAATTTTTCCGGTGGGAAGTCGCGACGGCCTTGGCAGGCCACCTCCTGGGGATTCACCCGTTCGATCAGCCGAACGTCCAAGAAAGCAAAGACAACACGGCCCGCGTACTGGCAGCGATCCAGTCCATCGGCCAATTGCCGAAACAGGCCACCTCGACGGCCGCACAAGCCGCATCTAAACTCAAACGACAGTGCCGCCCCGGCGCGTATGTCGCCATCTTGGCCTACACGAGACCATCCTCCAAGATGGAACAAGGCATTCGCATGTTGCGAAAAGCGCTCGTCTCTCATCACCATGTGACCACGACGTCCGGCTATGGTCCTCGCTATCTTCACTCGACAGGCCAACTCCACAAGGGGGGGCCGAGGATCGGAATATTCTTACAACTCCTCGATCGGATGACGCCTGATCTCAGTATCCCCGGAAAACCTTTCACCTTTCGCACCCTCGCGCAGGCCCAGGCTGCTGGCGACATCCAGGCGCTCCAAGCTCATGAACAACAGGCCATCGTCTTGCCTCTGGGCAAGAACCCTATCGCGACAATTCAATCATTGACGAAATCGCTCACTCCTCGCACACCGCGCCGATTAGTTACACGGCGTATCAGGAGCGGGCGCGCCCGCAAGAAGTAGGATGCCCGCCGTTCCCGACATCCGCATTCACAGCGACAGCCAAGCGGCGGCGGCAGCGGCTGAATTCGTCCTGGAAGTGGGTCATGAAGCCGTTCGCGCGAAAGGCCGATTTCTCATCGCCCTCTCAGGCGGGACGACACCGGAAAACCTCTACAGAGCGCTGTCTTCTCCTTCCTTTGCCGATCGCTTCAATTGGTCCCACGCTATCTTTTTTTTTAGCGATGAACGGTGCGTCCCCCCCCATGACCCTCGAAGCAACTACGCCTTGGCCGACAAGACCCTGTTCGTCCCTCTCAACATTATGCCCTCGCAGGTCTATCGTATGGCAGGAGAATCCAGCGACCCACAGGCGGCGGCTTCTGAGTACGAACGGCAGTTGCGTCTTGTGACGAAGACCGTACCATCGGCCCAGCCCGCTCTCGACCTCATCCTGTTAGGGCTGGGTGAAGATGGGCATACGGCGTCACTATTTCCCGGCGCATCAATCCTCCGGGATCAGCAACATACGATCGCGGCGGCGCAATCTCCAAAAGATCCACCCAACAGACTGACCATGACTCTAGCTGCGATCAACCGCGCGAGTGTGGTACTGTTCCTGGCTACGGGAACGAGCAAAGCAGGAATCGTGAGAGCCATTCTCAATCCGAAGACCGAGACAGAACGACAACTCCCGGCCGCGCTGGTCAGGCCAGAGGAAGGCCGACTCATCTGGTTCCTCGACCGAGCGGCAGCAGCGGAGCTTCCGATGCAGTAACAGCGGGCGAGCACATGAGGGAGCGATGATCGTTGCTGGAGATATCGGGGGCACGAAAACTCACTTGGCCCTGTTCGACTGGAAGAAGGACCGCGTCGATCCTATCCGGTTAGAGTCATTCCACAGCGCCGATTATACCTCGCTCGAGGACATGCTCACGGAATTTCTCGTCCCTCCGGAGCCTCCAACGTCCATAGATGAATCCACGACTGAGAAAAGAGACGTTGCTGAGCCGGAACCTGCGCGCCCAGCGGAGAAGCCACCGAAGATCGACGCGGCCTGTTTCGGCATTGCCGGCCCTGTCATTCAGAACCGCTGCCAAACGACCAACCTCCCGTGGATAGTCGATGGCGCAACCCTGTCGAAGCAGTTCGACATACCGCAAGTGAAACTGCTCAACGATCTCGAAGCCATGGCCTACGGGATTCTCTTGCTCCGGCCGGACGAAGTTGAAATTCTCAACGCCGGAACCCCGCCGGCTTATAACCAGGCCCTCGCCCTGATTGCGGCGGGAACCGGACTGGGAGAATCCATCCTCTTCTGGAACGGTTCGCGCTATCAGCCAATGCAGTCGGAAGGAGGGCATACGGATTTTGCCCCGAACAATGACAACGAAATCGAACTCCTGCGCCACCTGCGCGGTCATTACTTGCACGTGAGCTACGAACGTGTCCTGTCAGGTCCCGGCCTGCATGCGATCTACGACTATATCCGCGACAGTAAAAAGAACGAGCCGACGTGGCTCTCCGAGCAAATCAAAGCCGGCGATCCTGCCGCGGTGATAGCAGAAGCCGGCCTCAAGGGGCAGGCAGACATTGCCAAGCAGGCTCTGGACCTGTTCGCCTCCATCTATGGAGCCGAAGCCGGCAATCTTGCCCTGAAGGGCATGACACTCAACGGCGTGTATCTGGGCGGCGGCATCGCGCCGAAGCTGCTGGCCAAACTGAAAGACGGAACATTTATGAAGTCGTTCACGAACAAGGGCCGCTACAAACGCTTGATGAGTTCAATCCCGGTGAAAGTCGTCATGAATCAGAAGACGGCTTTGCTTGGCGCCGCATCCGTTGCCGCGTCTCTTTCCCGTACCTCCTTGTCGTCATGAGCAGCCAGGATCTCGACAGTCTGAAGAAAGCCGCAGCCCTGAAAGCCGTCGAGTTCGTCCGCGATGGGATGGTCGTGGGTCTTGGGACCGGCTCGACCGCCAAGCACATGGTCGTCGCGCTGGGGAAAAAAGTCCGCGCAGGCATGAGACTTCGCGGAGTGCCTACCTCAAAGGAAACAGCCGTGCTCGCCCGACAACAAGGGATCGTCCTCATCGATACCGATAATGTCTGGGTCATCGATGTCGCGATCGACGGGGCAGATCAGGTCGACCCCAGGTTCAATCTGATCAAGGGCGGAGGCGGGGCGCTCCTCAAAGAAAAGATTGTAGCAGCCTCAGCCAAACAGTTCATCGTTCTGGTCGACCATACCAAACGAGTCACTGTATTGGGAGGATCGTTCCCGCTCCCCATCGAGGTGATCCCCTTCGGTTGGGGAAGTACAGCCAGAGAAATCGAGGCGCTCACGCAGAGCCGCGTGGTGCTCAGAGAACGGAACGGATCGCCATTCAATACGGAAGCAGGCAACGTGATTCTGGACGTCCATATCCCACGGATCGACAGCCCGCGAGAACTCGAGATCGCTTTGAACTTGATTCCCGGAGTCGTCGAGACCGGCCTCTTCGTCGGACGAACAGACCTGCTCATCGTAGGCACCGCCAACGGAGTTGAGTCATACCCTGCGACGAGGACATGATTGAGCCGATCAGCAGGCGGCAGACCCTGCAGGCCGTCAGCCGGCATGTCCGATTTCTGCTCACCATTCCGCTCATATCGTTCCTCGGCACGCGCCTCAACAGTTCCTTTGTGCACGCAGCCATCACGAGACCGAAAGGCGAAGATATGAACCACGACGCTACTCCAGACTCAGCCGATCCATACAGGCTTCCAAGACATGTGGTCCCGATTCGCTACGATCTGCGATTGGAGCCAGACTTGACTGCCGCACGTTTTGCCGGACAGGAAACCGTCACCCTCACGATCCATCAATCGACTTCTCACGTTGTCCTCAACGCCCTTGAACTCGACATCGCTTCGGCCCAGATCGCAGGAGCCGTCGGCCCGGCAAGACAGGCGACGATCAGGCTGGATGAGGCGACCCAGCGTTGCCATCTCTCGTTTACCGAGCCGCTCTCGCCCGGCACGTGGAACCTGACGATGGCTTTTTCCGGCGCGCTGAACGACAAGCTCAGAGGCTTCTACCGGAGTACCTACAAAGACGAACGTGGCGCGATTCACAACATGGCTGCGACACAGTTCGAAGCCACCGATGCCCGCCGGGCCTTTCCCTGCTGGGATGAACCAGACTTCAAAGCTGTCTTCGCCACGACGCTGGTCATCGATCCAACGCTCACCGCGGTTTCCAACACCATGATCTCATCCGAAATGCGTGAAGGCGGGAAGAAGGTGGTGCGCTTCGCCGATACGATCAAGATGTCCACCTATTTGGTCGCGTTCATTGTAGGCCGTATCGAATCAACCGAACCAGTGATGATCGGCCGGACCCCGCTTCGCCTGTGGACCATCCCCGGGAAAAAACATCTGACGAAGTTCGGCCAGGATATCGCGGCGGCGTCACTGTCATTTTTTGAGAGTTACTATGGAATCCCCTACCCAGGCGACAAGCTGGACCTGCTTGCCATTCCTGACTTTGCCTCCGGGGCTATGGAAAATCTCGGGGCCATTACCTACCGTGAAACCGCCTTGCTGGTCGATCGGCAGAGCGCCACGCACGGCGAACTGGAGCGCGTGGCTGATGTAGTTGCGCATGAAAACGCCCACATGTGGTTCGGCGACTTGGTGACCATG
>DATIQH010000262.1:0-2329 GCA_035471155.1 Nitrospiraceae bacterium
GATATCCAGCAGTATTGGGTGGTTTGGCCTCTCCTGCTTCGCTTCCATCCAATGCATCTTCAATGCGAGCAGATGGCTGACATCGGTGCAATTTGTCTGGAGATATCGAGCGTAGCCGATTTCGCATGGTATCTGCCAATATCCACCGACGTAAGTCGCCCGAAGCGGCCCAGGCTCGACAAGTGCAACATCTCTTGGCACGTCGTCTTGCAGATGCATTGAGGCGCTGCACCACGCCTCATTTGCCTTCGCGATAAACTCATTACTTACTCTTGCGTCGTGCGCGTTGTTCACGGCCGCCGCTGAGTAAACTGTTCCCAAGTCAACTGCGACCTTGAAACTCTTGGGCACGCACCCTTCAAGGCGCACAATGTCATCCGCTAACTCGATGAAAGAGGAAAGATGTTCACTTGCGGCGAGGCTGCCGTTACAGAAGGCGCTGTCAACGAGCAGCAGCCTGTATGCCTCGAGAGCCTTCTCTGAGGCCCAGTTCCATCCAAACTTGCACATGCCAGAGCTCGCCTCCGCGTCCCCCGGGGCGCGGGATGTCGGCAACACAATGGAGTCGGGCTTCACGGGCGTCTACACATGAAGAGCACAGGGTTTGTGCACTGGAATCGGAACGAGCGGTGGCGTCCTTACGGACATGCGTCGATTTACCATGTTAATACGCCAAAATCATTCGATTCGTAGTGCCACTTTCGACGATAAACACGCTGCTTTCACCGTGACAAAAGTCACTCTGGGTGCTGATCGTTCGGCCAGCACCAACCAGTCTGGCACAGAATATGCATTCAAGAGGATGCGATAAAGGCTCGGAGACCCTCGTGGTAATCTATCTTGAGAAATACAGGAACGCGAAGACGGCACGCACTGCACTGCAGGAGCGACACAGAGAAGACCGGGCGTGGATCAAGGCGAAGGTGATAGCTATCGTCTCAGCGATGTCTCGCTTTGAGCGCGGATGTGAACCAAGCTCACGGCGATGTGATGATTTGAGGCACGTCGATCTTGGCAACGACATTGCACGCATCCAAGCGCTCGTAACCCAATTCTAGCGTTGCTGGCCCCCGAGGGGCCTGATCGCCTGTGCCGAGTGGGGCGAAGTGCCGCAGAACGTCACAGAATAGCAATTTCCTGCTGGTTGCGTGGATCAGCGTCCGCGCACGACGCGTAATTGGCGCCCAGGTGCCTGCTGCTGATCCAACGGCTCCCGAATCGATCTGGCCTCAATTGCGTTTCGTTCCACGCTGGTCGGCTTCAACTCCTTGGCGCGATACATCTGTGCATCAGCGCGCAGCAGCAAAGCTGTGGCGTCCTTTCCATCCCGCGGATAGACTGCCAAGCCGATACTGCAGCTCAGGTTGATTTTCTGGTTTCCAATGCGAAATGTACGCGACACGCTATCCACCAGCCTTTGAATCACTGAAGAAGCGTCCCCGTTTGATTTAGTGGGCAACACCATCACAAACTCATCTCCACCGAGGCGTGCCACGATGTCGCCCTCACGGGTGCACGACAATATACGCGTGCTGAATTCCTTTAGCAGGCGGTCCCCCGCCGCGTGACCGAATGTGTCATTGACTGTCTTGAAGTTGTCGAGGTCCACAAACACCACTTCCACCATGGTTTTCTGACGTCGCGCTTGGGCCAATTCCTGTTTCAGATGTTCATGGAGCAAGCGCCGATTTGGCAATCCAGTGAGGCCATCGTGATAAGCAAGGTTATTGAGTCTTTCTTCCTTGGCTATGCTCTCGAGAGCAATCGACAGGTCACCCGCAAGGTCATTCAGGATTTTCGCGTCTTCCGACCCGAAGAAATCCGTCTCATCGGCGTAAATCTTGAAGACCGCCGTCAATTTGCCTTCAGTGAACAAGGGAAGTGCGATCATCGAATGGTAGCCGCGCTCAAGCGCCTCCTCCTTAAGGGCGAAGAATGTGTCGTTTTGAATGTCATTAACGATCATTCCACCGCCCCGCTTCAGCGTCGCGCCGCGACAATCCTCCGAGAATTGGATTGACCGCCGTGCCACCTCTTCGAGATACCCCTCGTCATGTCCGCTCCACGCAAGCGGTTCAAGAGTCAATGGCTCCGGCACCACCCCTCCCACCCAGGCCAGTCTGAACTGCCCCTGCTGCACGGCAATCGTGCAGGCGGCTCGCAGCAGTTCCTGCGAATCCCGGATCTGAACTATGGCGGACGCCGTTGCGCCCCGCACTGCGTGAAGCCGCGACAAGCGGGTGATGCGCCGTCGTTCCTCTGATTCGCCGACCGCACGCTGTACCGCCGCGGGCAGCCGTGCCAGATTGGACTTCGCCACATAATCGGT
>DATIQH010000263.1:0-8739 GCA_035471155.1 Nitrospiraceae bacterium
TTAGTCAACAGCTCGCCGGAAATACCGGGGGTAACCTCTCGGATAAGCAGGTCGAGTTCTCCCGCAATATCAACTCCTCCGGCTCCGACCTGCTGCACCTCATCAATGACATCCTGGATCTCTCAAAAATCGAATCCGGGACCGTCACCGTCGAAGTCGAGGAAATCTCCTTCGCCAGCCTGCGCGACACCATCGACCGCAACTTCCGGCACGTGGCGGAAGCCAAGAATCTGCCCTTCCATGTGCACTTTGCCGAGAACCTGCCGCAATGTATGCACACTGACCCAAAGCGGCTCCAGCAAATCCTCAAGAATCTGCTCTCCAACGCCGTGAAGTTCACCGCTCACGGCCAAGTCGAGGTTCGCGTCAGTTTTGCCGCGCAGGGTTGGAGCGCCGATCACCCAGTGCTCAACGCAGCCCCGTATGTCCTCTCCTTCGCCGTCGAGGACACCGGTATTGGCGTCGCTCCGGAAAAGCAGCGACTCATTTTCGAGGCCTTCCAGCAGGCCGACGCCGGCACCTCCCGCAAGTACGGTGGTACCGGCCTCGGCCTCGCCATCAGTCGTGAGCTGGCCGTGCTGCTCGGCGGGGAAATCAAGCTTTCGAGCGTCTTCGGGCAAGGCAGCACGTTCACTCTCTACCTGCCTTTACACTACTCCGGTCCCGACACCCAGAGGACCGCGCCGGCCAGCATTGCGACATTCGAGACGGCTAAGCTGCTTTCGGTCCACCTCCCAGTCGCACATGAAGAGCACATCGAGGACGATCGCAACCTGATCGAAGAGGGTGACTCTGTGCTGCTCATCATCGAGGACGACCCACATTACGCGCGTATTCTCCTAGGCCTAGCCCGCGACAAGGGCTTCAAGGGCATCGTTGCCGCCAAAGGCGCGCTGGGCCTTTCTCTCGCCCGGCAGTTCCACCCCGTGGCCATCTCGCTCGATATTGCGCTCCCGGATATGCTCGGGTGGACGGTACTCAATCAGCTCAAGCTCGACCCGGCCACGCGCCATATCCCGGTGCAAATTATCACCGTGGAAGAAGAACGCCACCACGGCCTCGCGCACGGGGCTTTCTCCTACCTCGTCAAAACTCCCACCACCGAGGGTCTTAAAGCGGCGTTCGACCGGATCAAGGACTTCACTGTCCCGCGCACGAAGCGGCTCCTGATCGTCGAAGACAATGACATTGAACGCCAGTCCATCGTGGAGCTGCTCGGCTATACAGACATTGAGATGGTGGCCGTCGCCACCGGCGGCGAGGCACTGGAGGCGATGCTCGACAAGTCGTTCGACTGCGTCGTGCTCGACCTGCGCCTGCCCGATATGACCGGATTCGAACTGCTGGAGAAAGTGCATGCGGAGCCGGCCCTGACGGAAGTGCCTGTGGTCGTCTTCACCGGCAAGGAGTTGACCGCGGAGGAACAGATGCGGCTCAAGGCGATGGCCAAAAGCATTGTTCTCAAGGACGTTCAATCACCCGAGCGGCTGCTGGACGAGACCGCCCTTTTCCTTCACCGCGTCGTCACCGACTTGCCGGAAGAGAAGCAGAAGATGCTCGATCGGCTTCACGGCTCCAACGAAATCCTGCGCGGACGGAAGGTCCTCGTGGTCGATGACGACGTGCGCAACATCTTCGCCTTGACCTCCCTACTCGAGAACCAAGAGATGGACGTGGTCAGCGCAACCAATGGCCGCAACGCCATCGACATCATTCAGAACACGCCCGACGTGAGCATTGTTCTTATGGACATCATGATGCCGGAAATGGATGGCTATGAGACGATTCGCGAAATTCGAAAAGCCCCGGAATTCCGCACCGCTCCGATCCTTGCCCTCACAGCGAAAGCGATGAAAGGGGACCGCGAGAAGTGTCTCAACGCCGGCGCGAGCGATTACATCGCCAAGCCGGTGAATACGGACCAACTCCTGTCACTGATGCGGGTATGGCTTTTCAGGTGAACGAGATTGGAACATAAAGAGGTCGCCCCATGAACATTAATATCAATTCACCGTCGACCGACGACCAGGTGCAAGACCTGCACTCCCAGCGTCACTCCGCTGCCGTGGTTCCAGCGTCGACTTTTCACGCGGACCCCATTAACATCCTGATCGTGGACGATGAACCGAAAAATCTCACCGTGCTCGAAACCGTCCTCGACAACCCGGATTACCGGCTGGTCCGGGCCGGATCCGCTGACCAGGCATTGCACGCGCTCGTCACGGAAGAATTCGCCCTTCTTATCCTGGATATCCGGTTGCCCGACATGACCGGTTTCGAGCTTGCCCAGATGATCAAACAGCGGAGGAAGACCGCCGACGTACCGATCATATTCCTGACCGCCTACTACAACGAAGCCGAGCATGTGATCGCAGGCTACGGGACCGGCGCGGTGGACTACCTCGTCAAGCCGGTGAATCCCGCCATCCTTCGCTCGAAGGTTGCCGTTTTTGCCGAACTGCACCGCAAGAGCCGTGCCCTGCTGGCCGAAGTAACCGAGCGCCGCCGAGTCGAAGAGCAACTGCACGAGTTGAATGACACGCTCGAACAGCGCGTAACTGAACGCACGCAAGCACTGCAGATAACTAGTGCCGCCCTGGACGAGACCGACGAACGATACCGTTCCCTCTTCGACGGCAGCCTCGACGCGATCTTTTTCCTTGACGCCGACGAACGCTTTAAGGCGGCCAATCTCGCCGCACTCCGGCTCATCACTCGGACACTCGAGGAGCTCAAGACTATCCCCTTCTTGGACCTCTGCGCGCCCGATCAGCGAGAAGCCGTGAGACAGGCATTTCGCGGCGCCTTTAGCCTCCAGGGCTTCGCTATTGATACAGCTGTAGTCACCGTCACCGGTGAGCGCCGTGATCTATTCATCAGCGGGACACCGGAAATCCAGGGCGGGAAAGTCGTCGGTATCTCGTGCATCGCGCGCGACATTACCCAGCGCATCAAAACCGAAGAGGCGTTACGTCTCAGCGAAGCCCGCTATCGGGAACTCATTCAAGCTCTTCCAGCTGCCGTGTACACCACCGACGAGCGAGGCTGTATTACGCTCTACAACCAGGCAGCCGTCATCTTATGGGGGCGCGACCCCGAAGTCGGCAAGGACTTGTGGTGTGGATCGTGGAAGACCTATCGGGCAGACGGGACCCCGTTGCCGTTTGACGAATGTCCCATGGCCGTCGCATTACGTGAAGGCCGGCCGATCCGCGACGAAGAGATCATCATCGAACGGCCCGACGGCACAAGACGCCATGTGCTGCCGCATCCGGAACCGATGCGGAACGCTCAGGGCGTGGTCATTGGCGGCATCAACATGCTGGTAGACATTACCGACCGCAAGCAGGCAGAGCGCGCTGCGGCACACTTGGCGGCGATTGTGACGTCTTCTGAAGACGCGATCATCAGCAAAAATTTGCAGAGTATTGTGATGAGTTGGAATGGGGCGGCGGAACGGCTGTTCGGATATACGGCGGAGGAAATGATCGGACAACCGGTGAGTCGGCTCATTCCTCCTAAGCGGCATGATGAAGAACCGCGCATTCTTGAACGAATCAGGCTAGGCCAATCAATCGATCAATACGAAACGATCCGCATGAGAAAAGACGGGACCGAGTTCCCTGTTTCGCTGACCGTATCGCCTCTGACCGACCTGCATGGGAAGATCATCGGAGCCTCCAAAATCGTCCGAAATATTGCGGAACAGAAACGTGTGGAAGAGGCACTGCGGGAACGCGATCGCACCTTGACGATGATGAACGAGGCCTTAAAGAAACAGGCCTTGGCGCTTGCCGAAGCCAACAAGGAGCTGGAAGGATTTTCCTATTCGGTCTCCCACGACTTGCGGGCTCCGTTGCGCACCATCGATGCATTCAGCCGCATTGTGGAAGAAGAACATGGTTCTTGCTTGAACGACGAAGGGCGTCGCAACTTAACCATCGTCCGGAAGGCGGTCGGTCAGGCAGGCGAGTTGATCGACGATCTGCTGGAGTTCTCCAAACTGGGCCGTCAGGGGATGAGTTTCCGTCTGGTCAAGATGGCGGACTTGGCTCGGGAGACGGCTGAAGATTTGAGGGTCATGCGAGAAGGCAGGCAGGTTGATCTGACCGTTGGGGACTTGCCCTCCTGCCAGGGAGACCGCCGGTTTCTGAAACTCGTCTGGATGAATTTGCTCACCAATGCCCTCAAGTACACCAAGAATCGGAATGAGACCAGGATCGAAGTTGGATGGATGCCGGATGACGCGAGCCCGGAGTCGGTGATTTACTATGTCAAGGACAACGGCACTGGGTTCAACATGGCCCATGCGAACAAATTGTTCGGGGTGTTCCAACGGTTACATCGAAAGGAGGACTTCGAAGGCAACGGAGTAGGATTGGCCGTTGTCCAGCGCATTGTCAAACGCCATGATGGGCGGGTATGGGCCGAAGGCAAGGTGAACGAGGGTGCCACATTCTTTGTGTCCCTCCGAAAGGCCGTAGCGTGAGGAACGGGATGGAGATTTTGTTGATCGAAGACAGTCCCGAAGATGTGGAAATCACATTGCGGGCATTTCGGAAATATGATTTGGCGAACAAGGTTCACGTGGTGCGTGACGGTGAGGAGGCATTGGAATGTCTCTTCGACACAGGGAGGTACGCCGGGCAGGCGGTCTGCTCGAATACCCGGTTGATTCTGCTCGACCTCAAACTCCCAAAAGTCGACGGCAATGAGGTTTTGCAACAGTGTAAATCGGACCCGCGCACCAAGAACATTCCCGTCGTGGTGCTCACTTCTTCCAGGGAAGAGCGCGATCTGACCGATACCTACAATCTGGGTGTGAATAGTTATGTCATCAAGCCGCTCGACTATTCTCAATTCACCGAGGCGATTCGGCAAGTGAGTCTGTATTGGATGGGGCTGAATCAGCTCCCGCCGGAACCTAACTCTGCGAGGAGAAAGACCGGTGGTCCTCAGTGAATATGTTACGGCGGAGGCTAACCATATGGCCGACTTACGCGTCTTAATCGTTGAAGACGATCCGTTGGACGCTGAATTAACCGTCCGGGAACTGCGGAAAACCGGCTACGACCCTGAGTGGCAGCGAGTCGACACGCAGGCGGAATTCATGAATCGCCTGACCCAAGATCCGCCGGACGTCATTATTTCAGATCATATCATGCCGCAGTTCAGTTCAACGGAAGCATTGCGCTGTCTACACGAATGCCGGCTCGCGATTCCCTTCATTGTCGTGTCCCACGCCATCGGGGACGAAGAGGCTGTGGGACTGATGCGCGGCGGCGCGTCCGACTATATCCTCAAGGACAGGATGGCCCGCCTGGGCGAGGCGGTGCGGCACGTCATGGAAAAACGGCAGTTAGACTTCCAATACGCCGAAGCGCAGGAAGATCTGCGGCTCCTCAACCAGGAGCTGGAAAGACGGATCGTTGAGAGGACAGCCGAACTCGAGGTTGTAAATAGCGCGCTGGCACGCGAACTCTCCGAGCGGAAGCAGATCGAAGAGCAACTTCGCCAGCTGACCAGCACGCTCGAGGAGCGAGTTAAGGAACGAACCCAGCAGCTATTGACGTCTTACGCCAGGCTCCGCGCCCTCGCGACAGACTTGACGGTGGCTGAACAGACGGAACGGCGCCGGCTTGCAATGGAGCTGCACGACTATTTGGCCCAGATACTTGTCGTGGGTCGAATGAAAGTAGCTCAGTTGCTGACTCAGGATCACGATCCGGAAGTGTCGAAGACCCTGCGGGGTATCGATCAGTTGCTCCACCAATCGCTCGACTACACTCGGTCGCTGGTGTCTGAGCTGACGCCCCAGGCTTTGTACGAGAGTGGGCTGGGCGCCGCCATCCGATGGCTGGGGGATCAGATGCGCAGGCAAGCGGTACTGAACGTCGAGATTGACCTCGACGCACCCGAACTGCCTTTGCCTGAGGCGGATGCAGTGCTGCTATTCCACTCAATTCGTGAATTATTGTTCAACGTGCTCAAACATGGAAAAATCAATCGTGCATCTGTATCCATGCACTATACCCAAAATGTCTTGTCCATCACGGTGTCAGACCAAGGATGCGGTTTCGATGTGTCACGATTGAGCGAAGATCATTCCGACCGGTTCGGCCTGCTGAGTATTCGGGAACGAATGACGGCCCTCGGAGGGAGTTTCGATCTACAATCGGTACCGGGAGAGGGAACGGTAGCGTCGCTCCATCTACCTGTGACAGAGTCCAACGAACGCATTGAGGCCGAAGTCAAGACTCCCCCCTTCGAGAACGCGGGATCCCGGCGAACCTTCGAGCCAAATTTGGTGCCCCCTTCTCCACGCGAGCCGAATGCCGTGACTCCGCTTCGGGTGCTGATCGTCGACGATCACCAAATGGTTCGAGAAGGCTTGTGCTCTATTTTAAGCGAGCATGACGACTTAGCTGTGGTCGGAGAGGCGTCGACCGGAGAGCAAGCGCTTGAATTGGCCGGCACGCTGATGCCCGAAGTCGTCATTATGGACATGCATATGCCTGGTTGGAATGGGGCTGAATCTACCAGGCGGATCTTGAAGGAACACCCCGAGATTGTTGTGATCGGGCTGTCTATTCAAACTGATTCGCACGTATCCGACTCCATGCTGGCTGCCGGGGCCGCAGGGTTCTTGCCGAAGGAAACGATTGGGAGTGAACTGTATTCCACGATTCAAACGGCTGTCCGTCGTATGAAGTCCCGCACGACTAGCAACTCTCACCTCTCCGTCTAAGAGCTGCGGAGGGGGGACATAAGCCGCCCTCCTCCCCACCCTCAGCCAAAACTGCCCCGCTTGTCAAAGAACCTGGCCCCAGTCCTTCTCATTATGCAGGGGGCCGCTTGCCCATGACGAAACTCACGATGGCGACGATGACGAAAATAACAAACAGCACATAGGCGATGTAGGTCGCCGTACCAGCGACCCCAGTGACCCCCAAGAACGCTGCGACCAGCCCAATGATGAGAAATGTTAAGGCCCAGTGCAGCATGATGACACCTCCTTGGATAGAAATTGCCAAACAAGACCTGTTTGAATGATTTCGCTACAGTTGCGCCTTCATCACGCCTCTCCACAATCGGTTAGAAATGGAAGTTGAGGCCTGCGGTGATCATGTGGCCGTTGTCGTTGAAGTCCTTGTCTTTGATGTTCTGGTCTCTAGACTGAATATCCTCCAGCCAAATGTACCGGTATGTACTGTCGACCGAGATATGGTTGTTGAAGAAAAACTGGAGTCCTCCACCGGCATGGAGACCGAATCGATTTTGTGTGTCGTCGAAATTGCCAGGACCGTTGACTGAGGTGTAGTACCACCCGCCGCCGCCAAGCAGGAAGGGAGCCAATCTGGTGTGGCCCAGCGGGTAGATCAACGCGGAGACCTGCACCGGATAGGTGTGAATGGTCGATCCAGCCGTATCCTGTGACCGATAGTCGGCCGATCCCTCGAAAGACAAAAATTTGAATGGATTGACTCTGACCTGCGCACCGCCGAACCAGTGCGCCTGCATGTCTTTTGGATCGTAGTACGCGGCTCGGCCTCCGATCGAGAAAAAGCCGATATCCATTTGCTGGAACAGATCGTTATCCGCAGCTTTGGCTTGCTGTAAGAACATCGAAGATATACCCGACATAGCGATCATGAACACGCAGACTGATAACACCCACTTCATTTCAAACCTCCAAGCTTCGGGTTGGATCATGATTTATTGGGTACCTTGTTCTGTTCGAACCACTCATCGACCCACTTTTTTACTTCCTCTTTCCGATCTCCATAACGTTCCTGAATTTTTCCTTCGAGCTTGTCGGTACGCCCCTCGATATAGAGGAGATCGTCGTCAGTGAAATTTCCCCATTTCTTTTTCAGTTCACCCTTGAACTGCTTCCATTTGCCTTTGAATTGGTCCTCGTTGAGGGCCATGACAATTGGAACACCTGGGCTGGAGATCGAGAGTCCTTTCTGGTGCCACGCCGCCGACGACATTGGGGACGCAACGACTGCCACTACACACATCCCAACACCAACCATCATTATTCTGGTAAACATGTTCATACTGCCTCCATTGATTACAGCGGGTGCAGACGGATGATCGTCCAACCGCGCCTGTGATCGTAATTTCCCTGCCGGTAGTGTTAGCCGGCTCAGATACACTCAGCGCCGTTTTATTGTCGACGCCACCGAAACGATGTGGCGGCAAAGCACCCGCCGGTTCCCTTCTCCCAATACACAGGAGAAGAGAAGGGCAAAGATGTCGAACTACTTTCGCCCCGGCTCTCCGGCTGGACTCTGGGTCTGAACAGACCGGTACCACTCATCTACCCATCGATTGATCTCGTCCTTCCGATCGGCGTATCGCACCTGGATCGCTCCTTTGAACTTCTCGTAGTCCCCTTCGATCTTCTTGAGATCGTCGTCCGTGAACGCGCCCCACTGTTTCTTGAGTTCACCTTTGAATTGGTTCCATCTACCTTTGAAATGATCGGCGTTCATATCTCTCCTCCTTTTGATTATGAAGTGACGGGGTTTCGGTGTTCTAACACCAACACCGGAACATTCTCGATTGATAGAAAGTCTCTGGACCTGTCCGACGTCGAGAGAAGCCATCTTGGGAAGAAACGCTACGAGATCCACTTCCGAGCCAGAAGAACATTTGGGTATCGGCAATTTCATCGATGTCTCCCGAGCGTCTTCTTTATTCATGACTTTCTCATCCTCTTGATACAGGTAT
>DATIQH010000264.1:0-3968 GCA_035471155.1 Nitrospiraceae bacterium
GGCTGTCTGATAGAACGGAGGATCAGTTTGCGAAGGGCTCGATGTGTAACGGTGATGGTCTTGGGCTGGCATGTGAACCTGACAATTCTTATTTGTCCTTACGCCGACGAATCAGCAAGATAGAAGCATTTTTTATACCGAATGTACAAGCAATTGAAAAACAAAGTCGAGTAGAAATGAACCCAGAGTTGGTTGTCAAAAACCTTAACGGCCAAAGTCCCGGGGAGAAAGTTGTGGATTCCACGTAAGTCATGGAAACGTCTTTAAGAATGAGAGATTCGCATCGTCTTCCTATGCCTGTTAACAAAATTGACAGATGAAACGCCCTAACAGGATCACGACAAACCGACCCACCCCACCCGAAGACACGCCCCGGATTCGTGAGTCTCTGCTTGTGGCTTCTTCGTTCGTATTTTTATCACCACTCGTCATATCCCGCGACCCTCCCGCATCGTATGGGGGAGGGTCGCATGATATGAGGCCGGTTGAGGTCATTCTGAAATCTTACCCGGTTGTTTTTCTGAGGCGTGAGGCCGTATAGTTCCCGCCCATTGGGCTAGGCCAAGGGAGGGGGATGTCATGGTTTCTTTAGTAGAAAGCGGAGGCGGTTCATGAGGACGATACTTGTACTGGTCGCATTGATGGGGCTCGCTGCGTACCCGGCGATGGCTGCAGCGCCTGTTGAGAAGGGCGCCAAAGAATCGGCCACGGAGCAGAAGCCAAATCAGGAGAAGCCCGCGGCGCCACGCCCACCAGCGGGGTCGATGGTGTCGATACCGGCGGGGGAGTTTACGATGGGGAGCTCGGAGGGTGATGCAGACGAACGACCGGCGCACAAGGTCCATGTGGATGCCTTTTCCATTGATGTGTACGAAGTCACGGTGGGTCAGTATGCTGAATTTCTGCGGTCAGGAGAAGCCCGTGCGCCGTTGGACTGGAATACCATGAACCAATCGGCGCACCAGAAGCGCCCGGTCTCCAATGTGGATTGGGGCGATGCGGCCGCCTACTGCAAATGGGCCGGCAAGCGCCTGCCGACAGAAGCGGAATGGGAAAAGGCGGCGCGAGGGACGGATGGCCGTCTCTATCCCTGGGGCAACGATCCCCCGACGCCGCTTCGCGCGAACTATGGGAAAACTGGGTTGCACAACTATGAAATGTTGGCGCCGGTGGGGACGTTGGAAGATGGCAAGAGCCCCTACGGCCTCTATGACATGGCCGGAAATGTCTGGGAATGGGTCAGCGACTGGTATGACAATGACTATTACAAGGCCAGCCCGTCGCAGAACCCTGAAGGGCCGCCAAGGGGCGGGTTCAAAGTGATTCGTGGGGGCTCGTGGAACAGCAGCCAGCGGAACTTACGCGCGGCAGATCGGTACTGGGATCCGCCGTCGTTCCGGAGTTTATACTTCCCAGGGTTCCGGTGCGCGAAGCGCCCGTAGTCCATAGTAGGCTACGGAGTAGGCTGAAGCTGGGAAGGCTGAAGGTCGGAGTCCGAATATTTCAGCCTTCAGCCTGCTGAGCGCATTTCGCGCTCATACCTATCTCAGTGGAATACTGATCACCAGCCCTCCTATCACATCATTGATCTTGAAATCTCGTTTAGGGCTGTCCGGATGGGAATTATGGCAGCCGATGCAGGCTTGGGCCACCGCAAGGTCTGGATAGACGGCTTGGAAGTACCGGGCTCCCCCTTCCTTCACAAAAGCGGTATAGGGTTTGGTCGGATGAGTGAGGATCGTCCCCAGGCCTATCTTCTCGAACTCGCTTGAGGCGCCGTTCCGCTTGTTGATCGGCCAGAGGCTGATCAATCGATATTGCACGCCGAGTCCTTTTCTTGCCACGACGCGGCCAGACTCCATCAGGAATTGAGCCGGGAGAGGCAGGGTATTTTTCTCCTCCCAGTTTTCCGAAGCTACGACCACTCCTTTGATCTGCATCCGTTCAACGACGTGCTTGGTGTACACCTCACGGTCCGCTTCAATCAGGGCATACAGATAGTCCGCCACCGTTTCTACAGGCAGATTAAACGACGTCCCTTCCGTTTCCGCGCGGCTCGTCCCGACGAAGCCGGTGATGCCTAACCCGATCACCAACATGAGAGCGCCCCGTCTCAACTTGCTGGAGGATGTCATAGAAACCTCCTTGGTTTCCTCGTGGATACGTCGGCGTCATTCGCCGCGGTTCCATGAAGAGGTGAGGGGAGTGGCAACAGTGACTTGCGTGATGCGATTGAGTTAGCTGGTCGTTTGGATCGCTGGGGAAGTGGAGAGAGGTGGCGGAGTAGGAAAATACCGAAGCCATAGCCCGGTTCTCCCTGTCAGTATGATGCAGCGTCCAGACTGGATCATACGACGAGTCATCATACGCTTCGGTCTGCAAGCTGTCCAACTAGCTGGTTCGACGCAGATGCGCGGTTAGAGAAGCCGGCTGCTACTTACTTGTGAGTTATGGGCGGACGTCTGGAGGTAGGCGGTGCAGGAGAGAATCGAACACTTCACGAGCGAGCGCCAACGCCTCTTTCGCCTCTTCCTCGGAGGGTTCTTCAGGGTTTCCCGGATAACGAAATCTTCAGGCGTACTCGGTGAGCTCTGCCGCACGCCTGAGCAAGGGTTAGAGTGTCGGATCGATCGCGGCGCACGCTTCTCCAATTTCGACAAGATTATGGGTCTTGCGATAGATCCGTCCATGCCAGGTGAGAAATCCCTTCATCGCCTTTTCAGCAGCTTGCTGCGAATGGAACACGATGTCGGAGGTTAAAGATGGGCCAGCGCCCAGTTCGAACGTCCCAGCGCGTAAGTCGGTTTCAGCTTTTGAGAACCAGGCACGGGTCTCTGCGACGAGTACCGGGTCATGCGGCATGGAGCAGTTTGCCTTCCCGCATGACAGTGGCAGGTAACGACGAGGCAAGGTGAACCCGTGAATCGAAGGCGCTTTTGGTCCAGACTACCACGTCGGCAGCTGTGCCTGTTCCCCACAAAACCCGATAGGCCAGTTTGCTCCGCTTCCGGTCCGGTGGGGTGTGGTCCGGCACCACGAGGAGCAGATCGTAATCGCTATCCGGACCAGCATCACCTCGCGCACGCGAGCCAAACAGAAAGATCTGTTCCGGTTCATAGGCCGACACCAAGCGACGGATAATTTTCGCCAGAGCTGGATCGGAGGCGGTCATATCTGTGCGAATATCCATACCGTGGCCCTTGGGGTTTCAGAAAAGATTCCAGTCTCGTAGCGTTCTGCAACTCTAAGTCATTTCAATCGCATCGTCAACGCAGGAGGTCTTACTTGGGTAATGTCGGGAAAAGTCTGGGGCGAGACACCTCGCGAGCTTGCAGCGAAGGTCCATTGCAGTGGCTGATTGGCGATTGAAGCAGCAGTGCCTATGCATAATGACGGTTAGTGGAAATGGGAGCTGACGCGCTGCATCTATTAGGGTTACCGGCAAGAGGGGGACGGGTTAGCCGAGATTGCAGCCCAAGGGGACGTTCATGATGCCACCATCAGCCGTCGCTTGAGGTAGGGCGAGGAAGCGAATATATGATTGTAAGACCTTTGCTGCCTAACCTTGGGCGGATTCGAGTTCCTTAAGTGTCTTGCCATCTTTGTTCTTCCAAGCGATAAGTCCATTTGCATGACCGCCGTGAATCACGGCAGCAGCAGCACTAGGACTAGAAAATTCAACATCCTTTGTAAATAAAAGATGGTCTGTTTTAACGGTGAGAACGCCATCGTCTTTTAACTTTTGTCGCATATTTAGTGGCCACGGATATTTCTGAGAGGAAGGGCGCTCATTTGGAACAGCTTGTGACCCTGCAAGTACTAGAATTCCGTTTGGCGTTAAATGCCCGGTAGCTTTAAGCCCCTTTATTTCGCAGGAAAGCGATTCAAACTAAGTTGCACCAGCCGCATTTATTGCTATCGGATCGCCTCCTCGCTCAGCGTGATTACAGCGAGCAGGAACTCAGCAC
>DATIQH010000265.1:0-12937 GCA_035471155.1 Nitrospiraceae bacterium
ACTACAACTTGGGTGTCTTCTATGAGTTACATCGGAAAGACTTGCCCAAAGCACTGGCCCAGTATCACCAGTACCTCAACCTCGGTGGACGCGACGATCGTGTCGAGCGGATTGTCGGATCGTCGGGACGGTGACCAAGCGAGACGCGCGGGAAAGGCGAGACTCGCGAGAAATGTCACCGGAAAAAGCAGAGTCGGAGGTTCGGACCCGTCTCGCTCCTCCCGTTAGTCTCGCTACCAATAGGGCCATGGCCGCCAATAAGGACTCCAATACGGTCCCCAATAGGGACCCGGCCCCATATAGGGACGGATTCGAGGGGCTACGTCTTCCGATCCTGGCCACACTTGCACACGTTTGATGTTGATGACGGGGTAGGTGTAGCTCGTTTCATCCAACGGCTGTGTGATGGAGTCGGAGATCTCGCCGGTCACGGTGACTCTGGTTCCCGGCGGGAGGGTCGCGGGATCGAGAAATTCTCGCTGCAGCGCGATGAAGCGGCCTTGGGACTGGGTCAAGTCGTATCCGGGGCGCAGCGATCGATCGAGTGGCAACTGTAAGATCTCGATCTTCGTGCTGTCTTTCTGTCGCCGAGCCGTCAATACTTTACCGCCGAAGACCGCCGATTGACCTTTAAATGAATCCGGTGTTGCCTTGACTTGGAGAAAGGTGAGCGCCTGTCGGTCCTCCGTCTCCTGCATCGAGGCACAGCCTGTGAGCGTGACGAGCAAGGCCGCCATTGAGAGCAACGTACGTCTCAACATAGCCACAGTCTAACATAAGAGGGTAAGTTCACGGCGCATCCGATATAATGAGCGATCTGTGTTGATAGAACAGATTGCGGGCAACTCGGGCGACACACAATGTACCGTTTGGACCTTAGATATTGGTGCTGCTGAAAAATAATCTCAGGATGCTCAAAAAGGCTGTCCAGCAAGGCCGCAGGGAGCGACCAAAGATGATTCTTCCAAGCTTGCTTGTTTCCGTTATCCCTGGGATGGTCCGGATGAGTCCCCCACTGCGCGCGTCCAACGAGGGCCTTCTTAGGCCGCGCGTTGCGCGAGCACAGGGGATTCACCGGACCATCCCATCCCCTACTGACGGACTTTTTCAGCATCCTGCCAAGAAAGGAGTCGATATGGTGAGCAGACAGTATGTGCAATGGGCGTTGGCGGTCTGTGTGATTGTCTGGACAGTTGCCGTCCTATGGGTCTCACCTGCCACTGCTGTACCGCTTAATTTGGATGGCAAGTTCGAGATCCTGACCGGTGAGGTGTCTACACATACGCCCGGCAAGGTGAAGCTGATGGAGTTCGCCGACTTTTATTGCCCTCATTGTCACCACTTCGATGAAACAGGATTGCCGATGCTCGTGAAAGAGTTCGGCAACAAGTTGGAGATTACGATGGTCGGGTTCCCCGTCATTCGTGGAAAGCTTCCGACGGCATTCGATATGTACGAACAGGCGAAGGTGATGGGTAAAGGCAATGAAATGAGGACGGTATTGTTCCGCACGATCCATAAGGACAAAATTGACGGCGTGCTGGATCGTTCGATTCGGGAAGTGCTGATTCGGGAAGTTGGACTCGATCCGAAAGCGTTTGAAGAGGGGATGGCCAGCGGGAAACCGGCCAAGGCTGTTGAAGACGGCAAGCGGTGGGGCGAGCGGATTAAGGTGTCGTCCACTCCGTCGATCTTGTTGGATGGCAATATCAAAGTCGATGGCGCGAACATGACTCCTGAGAATGTCATCACGATCATTCGGAGCATTCTCGAAGCCGATGCGAAGAAGTAAACTCGAAAGTGCTGAGTGCTGAGTTACGAGTGTTGGATTACGGTGAGTCCGAAAACTCAGCACTCAACACTTTCAACTCAGCACTCTTTTTTGAGGCGAGATGGCGATCGATCCAATCTGCGGCATGACGGTCGAACCGGCTACGGCAGCCGGAAGTCACGACCATCGCGGCCAACGCTACTACTTTTGCGGCTTGTCCTGCCTGGAACGATTCAAAGCCGATCCGGAGCGGGCTTTGCAGCCACAGCCAGTCACTCCTACTAAGCTGACTACACGAAGGCCCCTTCCGATGATGCAGCCTGCCCCTGCTGCGACCGGGGCTATGGCCATCGATCCCGTGTGCGGGATGACGGTGCAGCAAGCCACGGCAGCCGGTTCCTATGAATATCAAGGAAAGACCTATCACTTCTGTGCAGCAAGTTGCCTCACTAAGTTTCGGAACGATCCGATCCACTATCTGACTCCTCCTGAGCAGCGCGCTCCTCGCGTGATGCCGGTTCCGTCCGGTGGAGTGATCGAATACGTCTGTCCGATGGACCCGGAGGTCCTTGAGACACAACCAGGAGCTTGCCGAATTTGCGGGATGGCGCTGGAACCCAAAGTCGTTTCGCTTGAAGATCAAGGCAATCCTGAACTCGAAGATATGAGTCGGCGGTTTTGGATCTGTCTCGGACCTTCTCTCCTGGTCATGCTCTTGGCCATGGCCGAAATGGTTCCCGGTTTGGCGCTTCCAGATGTACTCACCGGTTCAACGAGGAATTGGGTGCAATGGTTGCTGGCGACGCCGGTGGTGCTCTGGGGCGGCTGGCCATTCTTTCAGCGAGGCTGGAATTCGGTGGTGAACCGGGCCCCCAACATGTTCACACTCATCGCCATGGGGACGGGCGCGGCCTATGGATATAGCGCTGTGGCTACCGCCGCGCCGGCGCTGCTCCCCAGTTCATTCCGACTGCAGGATGGCTCGATCGCGGTCTATTTCGAGGCGGCGGCCGTGATTACGGCTCTCGTCATACTCGGCCAAGTTCTTGAGCTGAAGGCTCGGAGTCAGACAAGCTCCGCGATTCGCGCCTTACTCAAACTTGCGCCAAAGACAGCCAGGCTGATCAAGCCGGATGGACGGGAAGAAGATGTGCCGCTGGAGCACATTCAAGTGGGCCAGCGATTGCGCGTCAGGCCGGGAGAGCGAGTGCCCGTCGATGGGATGGTCCAAGAAGGTACGACCGCTGTGGATGAATCCATGATTACGGGGGAGTCAATCCCGGTTGAAAAAACAGTCGGGACAGGGGTGACAGGGGGAACCATCAACGGCACAGGCGGGATTGTGATGGTCGCGGAACGAGTCGGGCGAGACACGATGCTCGCTCGGATTGTGCAGATGGTCAGTGAGGCGCAACGGAGCCGGGCTCCGATCCAGCGCCTCGCCGATGTGACAGCGGCGTATTTTGTCCCGCTGGTTGTGGCTGCTGCGCTGATCACGGCGGTAGCCTGGGCGATCTGGGGCCCGGAGCCGAAGTTGGCCTATGCGCTGGTCAATGCCGTGGCGGTTCTGATTATCGCCTGTCCCTGCGCGTTGGGATTGGCGACTCCGATGTCGATCATGGTCGGGACCGGTCGTGGAGCGACGGCTGGTGTCCTGGTGAAGAAGGCTGAAGCGCTGGAGGTATTCGGCAAGGTGGATACGCTCGTGGTTGACAAGACCGGGACCCTCACAGAGGGGAAACCGAAACTGCTGTCGATACTGGCTGTGCCGTCTTGGTCTGATGTCGAGCTGTTGCGCTTCGCCGCGAGTCTTGAGCGGAGCAGCGAACATCCGCTGGCTGCCGCGGTGGTGGCGGGAGCAGAAGGGCGAGAGATCACGTTCGCCCCAGTCGAGCAGTTTGGTTCCGTGACAGGGAAGGGTGTGACCGGAACGGTTGCCGGCCGTCGTGTCGCCATCGGGACGGCTGCGTTCTTGCGAAACGAGGTCGGGGTATCCAGCCAGAGCCTCACATCGTTTGACGAAAAAGCTGCCTCACTTCGTCATGAAGCGCAAACGGCTCTATTTGTCGCCATCGATGGACAGGCCGCAGGCATACTTGGGGTGGCAGATCCGATCAAGGCATCTACTCGTGACGCGGTGCAGGAGCTCAAGGGCGAAGGTATCCGGATCGTTATGGTGACGGGAGATCATCGCGATACGGCAGACGCCGTGGCCCGGCAACTTGGCATCGAAGAAGTCATGGCCGGAGTTTTGCCTGACCAAAAGGGACAGATCATTGCAGATCTCAAGTCGCAAGGACGAGTGGTCGCAATGGCCGGAGACGGTGTGAATGATGCTCCAGCCCTTGCGTTAGCCGATGTCGGGATTGCCATGGGAACGGGAGCGGACACGGCCATTGCGAGCGCAGGGATGACACTGGTGAAAGGAGATCTACGCGGGCTGCTCCGGGCGCGAAGACTGAGTCAAGCCACGATGCGGAATATTCGGCAAAATCTCCTGTTCGCCTTTCTGTATAACGTGATCGGGGTGCCGATTGCAGCCGGCGCGCTGTATCCGGTCTGGGGAATGCTCTTGAGCCCCATGATCGCCAGCGCCGCCATGACCTTCAGTTCTGTGTCCGTCATCTCCAATGCTCTTCGCCTGCGTCATGTGGAATTGTAAGTGCGCCTCCGAGGCACGCATGCTAGGCTACAGTCGTTTACCGTCAGTCGGGTAGAGACTGTACTCAGAAAGGACCGAGGCGTGTTTCAAATCAATCTTCTATGGCGAATCGTGATGGGGCTCTCTCTGTGGGGCTCGCTCGTAGGCGGAACAGCTCTGGCCGAAAATCGTGCGATTCCCTCTGCTTCTAGTGGAGGCGAACTCCAGGCGCAGATCAAGGCGACCGCAACCAAAGTGATTCCCGCAGTGGTCAGCATTGCCTCCACGGTGATGGTTCGAGATCAAGCATTCAGCGACGAAGCGCTGCCGTTCGGTTTGTTCAAGGATGTCCCGTCGCGCCGGCAATATGGCCAGGGCTCCGGTGTCATCGTGTCGTCGGACGGCTACATTATGACGAACAACCATGTCATTGCCGATGCGGTCGATGTGGAAGTGATCCTCGCAGACCGGCGGCAGTACAAAGGACGAGTGGTGGCCACCGATCCGAAGACCGACGTGGCTGTGGTGAAGATTCAGGCAAACAATCTTCCGACGGTCACGTGGGGTGATTCGGGTACGCTCGCCGTCGGCGAATTTGTGCTCGCGATCGGGAACCCTCTTGGGTTGAGCCGGAGTGTGACATTCGGGATTGTCAGCGCCGTCGGTCGCGCCGACGTCGGTGTCGCCGACTTTGAGGATTTCATTCAAACGGATGCTCCCATCAATCCCGGCAATTCCGGCGGGGCCTTGGTGACGCTCAACGGAGAATTGGTGGGGATCAACACGGCCATCGCCAGTCCCACAGGCGGGAGCGTCGGCGTAGGCTTTGCCATTCCGAGCAATATGGCCAGAGCCGCCATGCAGAGTTTGCTCAAGACCGGTCATGTTGTCCGTGGGTTTCTCGGCGCCTCGACACAAGACGTCTCACCCTTGTTGGGAAAGATCTTTCGCCTCCCTGACGTGAAAGGCGCGATCGTGACCGATGTGCAAGCGAAGGGGTCCGCCGAGAAAGCCGGACTCAAGCGCGGCGATGTGATTGTGCGATTCGACGGGCGCGACGTGATGGACAGCGGACATCTTCGGAACCTCGTCGCCGCGTCTGCGATCGGAAGCAAGCATCGATTGGATCTCGTGCGGGAGAGCAAGCCGTATCAAACCGAGCTGGCGGTGCAGGAAGCGCCGCGTGAACGGGCCAAGAAGAATCAAGCCTCATCAGCCTCAGCCGCGACAGCCCATCCCCTTACCGGCGTCGTGTTCGACGATGTGACCGCGCCGTTGGCCCGGCAGATGGATCTGTCGGTCACCACCGGGGTGGTGGTGACCGACATTGAAGAAGGCAGCCTGGCCGAATCCTCCGGCCTCCAGCCTGGCGACGTGGTGTTAGAACTCAATCGTCAGCCGGTTCCCAACTTCGATGTGTTTCAGCGGTTGGCCGATCCGATCAAACCCTCAGATCTGGCGCTCCTGCTTGTCAATCGGCAGGGGAACGTCATGTACATCCCCGTGAAGGGCGAATAGGAAAGAGCAGGGTAGCCAGGCCTGCCTCAGGTGCTCGCGCAACGCGCACGCTCGGAAGGTGCTCGTTGGACGCGCGCAGTCTGAGGCGTACCTGGCCACCCCGCTCTGAGAGGGAGTGGAATTTATGCGGAAGGCGCGCGATGAAACTGTGCGCGTCTGATTCGCGCAGTGAAGGATCGTCTACGACTCTCTTAGGAAAGCACACAGTAAAACACTCCCGTGGGTTCCCTCGGATCGAGTTAGTCCTTACCCCAACAAGTTGAACGCATACATTCCCTGCGTGATCGTGCAGGGTTATGTATTGATTTGCATCTTGCGTGATGCTACGATTCTATGAATCGTGCTATCCTGATATCGCTATGAAGAAGCTTATTCGATTCGGTGTGTCGCTGGACCATCATCTGCTCGACGATTTCGATCTGCACATCAAGAAGCGCAAGTACACCAACCGCTCGGAGGCGCTACGGGATCTGATTCGTGACAACTTGGTCGGGCAGCAATGGGATGACAACAAAGAGACGGTCGGGACCATCACGTTTGTATACGACCATCATGTGCGCGACTTGACGAGAAAACTGACTCATATCCAGCACGACTTTCAAGGCCACATCATGGCCGGCATGCATGTCCATCTCGACCACGACCATTGCCTCGAAGTCTTGGTGGTAAAAGGGAAGGGGTCTGAGATTCAGAAGGTGGCGGATGCTTTGGTATCGGTCAAGGGTGTGAAGCATGGCAAACTCACCATGACGACGACCGGTAAGGGCCTGGTGTAGGTGATGCGCGTGTGTGTCATCGACGGGCGGGGTGGCGGGCTTGGGTCGCGGCTGGTAGCGGGCCTCCGCTCGGAACTCGGTCTGGCCCATAGCGTTGTGGCGTTGGGAACCAATACCGCCGCGGCGGCGGCGATGAGAGAGGCCGGTGCGATGCAGGTGGGGGTCGGATCTCGTGCGATGACGGATATGTTGCCGACAGTGGACGTGATTCTCACCTCGTTGAATTTAGTATTGCCAGGCGCGATGCTCGGTGAAGTGACGCCGGAAATCGTGCACGCCATTCTTGGCGCGCGGGCCACGAAGGTCCTGTTGCCTCTTAATCGGGCTCGTGTGGAAATTGTGGGCGCGGAGGCCTACACCCTCGAGACGTTGATTGCGCAATCTCTCTCTCGAGTCCATACCTTGGTCAGCTCGGTCGGGTCTGTCTAGGCTGGTTCTCCCAGATCATATTTGTCGCCGGGCCACGAGGGTCTGCGCCAGTCGATGAGTCGGCTGTCGAGAGATCGTCGTGGGTGTCTCATCCGCCCACGCATTTGCCGGGGAAAGAGAGGGGTGGTAATGCGATGTGTTGTGCTATTCTTGGCGGCTGTGACCGTGCTGTTGGCGACTTTCGAGTCGCTACTGGCCCACGATCCGGATCAAGAGCTGGTCATTCCGGAAGTCAAAGTCGTCGGTGAGCGGCCGGTTTCGGCCTCTTCTCAGCAATTCATCCCGGACAAAGAAATTCTTCTCCAGCCACAGGGGCGTCCGGCGGACGTATTGCGTCTGATTCCGGGGTTCATTCCCGTAGAACATTCGGGAGGGGCAGGGAAAGCCGATCAATACTTTCTGCGAGGCTTCGATGCCGATCACGGCACCGATGTCGCGTTCTTTACCGACGGGATGCCGATCAATCTGCGGACCCATGCCCACGGGCATGGCTACACGGATCTCAATTTTATTATTCCGGAAACCATCGAGAGATTGGATGTCTCCAAAGGGGCCTATCTGCCTGAACATGGTGACTTCGCCACGGCGGGGGCCGTGAATTTCAAGACGCGTCAGGTCATTCAAGAAGGGGTCGTGCAAACGGCTGGCGGGCAGTTCGATACGCAACGGCATCTGCTTATGTTCTCTCCCACGAAGGATAAGATCCGGACCTTGTTTGCCGCCGAAGGGTACTATACCAACGGGCCTTTCCAAAATGACAACCGGTATTTTCGAACCAATGTGTTAGGACAGATGACGACCAATCTGACCGGACGGGACGAACTTATACTGAAAGCGACCTTTAACAAATCTCAATGGAACGGCTCCGGCGAGATTCCCCTGCGTGCGGTCTTTGACGGATCGCTCAATCGCTTTGGAGCCATCGATCCGTCCGAAGGAGGGAACACGCTCCGAACGACCGGCACGTTGAACTATCACTACGATTTTCTCAATGGCGGACAGTTCTTTGCCAACGCCTACGGTCAATACTATCGGTTGGACCTCTTCACGAATTTTACGTTTTTTCTCAACGATCCGGTCAACGGGGACGGCATTGCGCAATTCGATCGTCGGGTGATGTATGGCGGCGACATTGGATACAAGCAGCCGGGGGAAGTGCTGGGAATGCCCAGTGCAGGGACGATTGGGTTTCAGGTGAGAGTCGACGACATCAACCCCAGCCTTGGAACCCACAGGACGAGAGTGCCGCTCGGGACCACCATGTCCAGCGACGTGCTGTCGGCTTCGTATGCGCCATTCCTCAAGGCCGAGGTGCAGCCGCTGCCATGGATGAGGCTCACCGGTGGATTGCGTGCGGAAACGTTCACCTTCGATGTACGCAATCGCTGCGTGACCTGTGCAGAACAGCCTGCTGGCAACACCAGCTCTAGCATCGTCCTGCCGAAAATGAATCTCATCCTGGGCCCCTGGGCCAGTACCGAATTCTTTGCCAACTACGGCGAAGGGTTTCACAGCAATGATGCCCGCTCGACCGTGACGCCGGGGTCCTCTCCGCTCGCGCGAGCCCAGAGCTATGAGGTCGGGGTACGATCAAGACCCTGGGGGACAGAAGGGGTAGAATTTATCGCCACACTGTGGCGATTGGATCTCAAGTCTGAACTTGTATTCGTGGGGGACGAAGGGACGACAGAGATTCGCGGTCCCAGCAGACGAGAGGGCGTAGAAGTGGCCGCACGCGGACAAGTCTGGGGGCCAGTATATTTTAACAGCAGCGTGACATGGACGAAGGCCGAATTTCGCAGCGGTGATGCCATTCCCTTAGCGCCTGAAGTGACGGGGTATGGTGCCGTGTTACTGCGTTGGCCTGAAGGCTTGACCTCTCAACTGCAAGCGACCTATCTCGGCGTGCGACCGCTCATCGAGGACCGGAGCGTCAAATCTCCCTCCTGGATCACCTTCGATCTGTCGGAGCGCTATCAACTGCCGATCACATTGTCCCAGGGTCGTTTGGAGGCGTTCCTATTCATTCGAAACCTGTTTAACACACAATGGGAAGAGGCCATCTTTGCCTTTGAATCGCAACAACGAAACGAGGCGGTGCCAATCAACGACATTCACTTCGTGCCGGGAAATCCACGGATGTTTATGGGCGGCGTGGCCTGGTACTTTTAGCAGCCGCTGAAAATGGCACCAGCTTCGTTCTCGGCTGCCGAAACTCCTCAACGGGGACCCGGCCGCCTCACATCTCGGCGGCGCGCACAGACGTGGTGCTTCTTATTCGTCGCACCGTGCGCCTCAGAGGGTACGCTTCCGTGTTTCGTGGCGCCTGCGGCCTTGTTGGAAGATCGTTTTGAGCGGTCTATAGTTAGCCTGTTATGGAGATGCAACGAAGAGTTCTACCACGCATCTACTTCAATCGACCAACGCTTACGGTGGCGCGGTCGCTTGTGGGTAAATATCTTATCCGTGCCATCGATGGCAGAGAGATCGCAGGAAGGATCGTCGAAGTGGAGGCCTATGTCGGATCTCAAGACAGGGCTTGCCATGCTTCGAAAGGGAGGACACAACGGACAGATGTCATGTTTGGCCCTGCAGGAGTCGCCTACGTCTACCTCGTATACGGCATGTACCATTGTCTGAACGTCGTGACGGAGCGTGAAGAATTTCCCTCAGCCGTATTAATCCGGGCGGTTGAAATCGATGGGAAGTTGATCGATGGGCCGGGACGGCTTTGTCGCATGCTGCAGATCGATCGTCGCCTCAACCGTGTGGATCTCACAATCGGCGAATCCATCTGGTTCGAGGATCGAGGAGTATCGGTGAGGAAAGGCGACGTGGGAGCCCATCCCAGAATCGGTGTCGCGTATGCCGGTGAGTGGGCCAAGAAACCCTGGCGATTCAGGCTCGGCACGGTTACAGCGTCCACTCGAACGCGACCCATAAAAAAAGAGGGAGGTGTCGGATAGACCAGACACCTCCCTCTTGGATTTTATTGCTGCGTTGACTACTCGATCTTCCGATCGCCTGAAATCTTCGTGGCGGAGGTGACTGGAGGAGCGATCTTGATCTGCGGCCCCTGCACGGTCGGCAGCTGATTCGCTCCCTGGCCTGTAGTAATCCGCGCATTGTCCGTCTTCATGAGATTCTGCTGGACATGGCTATCGTCGAACGCGGCGGCCTTGAGTCCGGCTTTTTCTCCGCTTGCATTGGTTTGGCCGGGATCGTTGGCAGTCGGCTGGCCTGTCACAGGGCTTCCGCTGTTCTTCATCGGGTAGCCTTCGTGCTTGGGGAGGAGCGATGGATTCGCCGAGGCCATCGACAGCGCAAAGAGGACACCGGAGACGGTCGCAACAGTCCCGATTACGAGCTTCATACGCCTAACTCCTTTGAATAAATGATAGTGGCCGGGGCACATCGATGTTCTACTTCAAGATCGAAACGAGTAGCGGGAATCATAGCCAGGAAGGGGTGGCTCTGTCAAAGGGAGAATGGGAGGGACGCAGCCAGACTATCCTTCTTGCTCGCAGAACGCGCACGATAAGAATGTGCTCGTTCGACGCGAGCAGGAGGACGACTAGGCTGCCCTCTCCCTGCTGGCGGGATTTTTGAGCGTCCTGTAAGGTCAGGTGTGGCGGCGTGCGGGAGGCCGGCGGCGGCCGCGCCCGCGGTAGGAAGGACCGTGGCTGATACCGGGGAGTCGGATGGTGACGGTGGTCCCTTCGCCTGGGGCACTGCCGATGGCAATCGAGCCGCCGTGTTCTTCGACGATCTTTTTGACCGAGGCAAGGCCCAGACCGATGCCGGTTCGCTTCGTGGTGAAAAACGGCTCAAAGACTTTATCGACGATTTCTGCTGGAATAGGAGCGCCGTCGTTCTTGATGAGGATCTGATCTTCCACGCCGCGCCCTGCGCGATGCTGGGTGACCTGAATATGGAGATGCCCCCCGGGGTTCATCGCTTCGCTCGCGTTCCTGAAAATACTGAGAAAGACTTGCTGGAGCTTGGCTTCGTCGCCGCGGACCGGCGCGATCATCGTTGCATAATCCTTGGTTACCTGTATTCTGGTGACTTCGAGGTCGGTTGCGATGACTGTGAGCGCGCTCTCGATCACTTCGGGAATGCGGAGGAGCCGTCGAGTGAGTTCGAGGGGTTTGGCAAAGTCCAAAATCTCGTTCAGGATGGCTTCGATGCGGATCAAATCGCGCATCGCGTTCTCGACGCGCGTCTGCGGGTCGAAGTCGAGGATGCCTTCGCCCGTGACTTCTTCCAATTGCGCGCGGATCGAGGCAAGCGGTTCACGCACTTCTGTGGCCAGGAACATGCTGAACTCGCCGATCGCAGCCTGCCGCTCTTGTTTTCTGATGATGGGCTCTGAAGGACCAGGGGCAATGAGAACCCCGGGGGCGCCAGCCGGTCCGGTGGCAGGGGCTTGGCTTGTTGATACCGGTGTAGGCGCTTGGAGGATGTCTGCGATTTTGATAATCGTTGGCTCAAGCGTGCGGGCATCGGTCTGTTGGTAACGTCCGGCTTCTTTTGATGCCAGGGTGATGGTGCCGCCCACTTGTCCCCGGACGAAGAACGGTATGACGAGCGACGAGAGAAGCCGATCCTTGAACAGATATTTGTGATCGAGAAACCTTCCCTGTGTGGAAGCGAGATCATGATCCACGCGTGGTTTACGGTGGCGGACTGCCCATCCGGAGGCTGAGCTATCGAGCGCGAGGCGGTGTCCCGGTTTCAGATCTTTCTTTCCGTCCTTCTGTTCGCTCTTCAAATCGCCGGCCAGTCCCAGGACTTCGACATTGCCTGCGAGGGGGTCGTAGCGGCAGGCCCAGATGCGATCGTACGCGACGTATTGGTTGGCATCCGTCAACACGGCAATAATCTTGTCTTGGAACTCCGGTGTCAGTTGCGATGCCGGAGCCGCAAACATCTCCGTCGGAGAAGGCGTCGGAGGGACCGGCTCCTGCGTGACAAACGGGCGGCTGAGCACGAGGTTCATGTCGAACAGGCCTTCGCGGTCCAGCGCTTTTGTGACCTCGTCGCTGGCCTGCTCCAGCAAGGCTTTCTCTTTTTTTGCGAAGGTGGCGCTCTCTTTGCGTCCGATCACGAGGAAGCCGTAGGTCCGGTTTCGATGCATGAGGGACACCCCGATCAAAGATTTCGCGCCCGGCGTAATCAAGCGGAGGCGAATCGTGCGCCCTCCTTCCTGATCGTTCCCAGGGGCCGAAGCCGCGATGGCAGGGGCCGCGAGGGTTCTGAGGATGGCCTGAATATCGCGCGGGGTGAAGCCTCGCGCCGCATGGCTGATCAATGGGCCCTGGTCCCGATGGAACAGGGCGGCGAGCGCCGCGTCAACCGGCAGATCATTGATCACGGACGTCAAGGTCCGCTGAAGATGCGTCTCGGGAATGGGTTTACTCTGTGGAGCCGTGGGTGTCATTCGTGAGTTGAACCCGGATACTTCATCGTTGCGGGGGTGTAGACGCGCGGCATTGTAACAACGCAGGACGCGCAATTCAATGAAAAGGAACAGAAGCCGCGGGAAGTTATATGGTACGCACGAATGGCGTAATGAGATAACCCTCTTGCAGGCTGCTCAAAAAGTCCGTCCAGCAAGGCCGCAGCCGATCGAAGCACCGGAGGCGTAGCTCTTCTCACCCGGTATTTTACGGTCCATGGGCTGGCTCACCGACTGGCGGCGCAGGCGCGTGCTGGAAAAGCACCAGGTCGATGACGCGTTGTGGACGGAACTTCTGCAGAAAATGCCTTTTCTGCGCGGCGGCCAGAGGCTGAAAGATC
>DATIQH010000266.1:0-3468 GCA_035471155.1 Nitrospiraceae bacterium
GTCTGGATGGGCAACATGCCGGCCATAGCTCTTTTCGGCACCGCCTCCGCGACGGTCTTGTATGGCTGGATTTTGAATACTACCAAAGGTCTCTTTGACTTCTCCAAATCCCGACAGCAACTTCGGCAGGGCCTCGCCGGAACCAACAGCCATAATGGTCAGACGCTCTGGGTTGAAATGTTTCTTCGACGCCGCCAAAATTTCCTCTTTCGTCAATGCGACCACGCGGGCGCGCAATTGCTGGAGAAAATCCTTGGGAAGCCCATCATATTCCAGCACGATCAACCGCCCCACGATCGCCGACGGGCTGGCGAAGGAAAACACAAACGAGTTCACATAGGCCTCTTTCGCTTCTGTCAGCTCGCTGTCCGTCACCAACTCGATCCGCATCCGCTCCATGTTCGCGACAAACCGAGCGATGACTTCTTGCGTCGACGGCAACTTCGTCTCGGCTCGCATCAGCCAGACCCCTTGATCGTGCACTCCGGAGTTCAAACGGCTGCCGACCGAGTAGGCCAAGCCCCGCTTGGTCCGCACGTCGTTGAAGAGACGGCTGCGAAATGAACTGCCCCCCAGAATGTCGTTCGCGATCGCCAAGGCCACATAGTCAGGATCCTGCTCTTTGATCGACAGATGACCGACGCGGAGATGCGCTTGCGAAGTCTCCTTGTTCACGAATCGCACGACGGGCTTCGCCGTCGGGCTTTGAGGCACGTCGGCAATTTTCAGCGCCGGAACCTCGCCTTTTTCCCAATCACCGAATACGTCCCGCAGCAGAGTCAGCATCGTGGATTTGTCGAAGTCCCCCGTCACACCCAATATCATGCCGTTCGGATGAATGGTCTCCCGGTGAAAGGCAATCAGATCGTCTCTGGTGATGCGGGCGATGGATTCGACACTGCTTTCGCGCGCCGACGGATGATCGGCTCCGTAGAGGGTCTTGATGAACTCGCGTCCGACGATCGAGCCGGGATTATCTTGCCTGCGGCGAATCCCTTCGATGGTCTGCAGCTTGGCCAGTTCAACTCGCGGCGGCTCAAAGGCCGGGGTTCGAATGAGTCCCGCGAAAATCTGGAGCCCCCGTTTTATGTCCTTGCTCAGCACATCGAGCGACGCCGAACCGGATTGCCGCCCGATCGAGATGCTGAGATCGCCGGCGAACTGCTCAAGTTCTTCGTCCACCTGCTCAGCCGACAAGCCGGCTCCTCCACCGGTCCGCATGACCGAACCGGTCAACGAAGCCAGACCGATCTTACCGGCCGGATCGAGCCAGCCACCCGTTCGCATCGTCGTGGTGATGCTGATCAAAGGCAGCTCATGGTCTTCGAGGAGATAGACGACCATCCCGTTTTCGAGCACCACACGATCCGGCTCCGGCGGGGTGAACTCCACCGGCTTAAACGTCATCTGTCTGGGATCTCCCAGCATTGGGTTTCCGGCACAAGCGGTCAACACCGGAACGATGAGCGCGATGACCATCGCCGTCAGTATGCAATACCCCCGTTTCACGTTGAACGTGTCACGTGTCATGCTCTTCATCGCGCCACCTCGCGCTGCGGCGCCGTCGCGACATTTTTTTCTCCGGCCTTCTTCACCAACGTCGCCACCGTTCGGTTCGATTTCGTGAAATACGCAGAAGCCACACGCTGGATGTCGGCAGGGGTGACGGCTGCGATCTTTTCCCGAGACTTTAACGCGTAGCGCCAATCTCCCGCTACCGTTTGAAAGAGCGCCAGTTGAGAAGCCAGGCCTCCGTTGGACCGAAGCGCCCGAACCAAATCGGCATCCAGATTGTTCAGTACTTTCTCAAGCTCCTTGGCAGAAACCGGCTCCGTCTTGAGCCGTTCGATCTCGGCATAGATGGCCGCTTCGACTTCTGCTGTCGTATGGGGCGCGAGCGGTGTGGCATTGACCACGAACAGATTCGGAGAGCGGACTCCCGGATGGTTCGCGTCGGAGTCGACCGAGGCGGCAATCCGTTTCTCGCGGACCAGCTTCACATAGAGTCGGGAGGTGAGTCCGTCGCTCAGCACCGCGTCGATCACGTCGAACACATAATCGTCTGGATGGTTCAACGCAGGCTTGTGAAACCCGATGATCAGCGAGGGTTCAGCGTCGAACTCCACCTCCACCCGGCGCTCCCCTCGTTGAGGCGGCTCAACGGTGACAATCGGAGGTTGCGGAGGCGAAGCCGGTATCGTGCCGAACGTCTGTTCGATCAGCGCCATGACCTCCTTCGGATCGATATCGCCCACGATGGCGATCGTCGCATTGCCGGGACCGTAGTAGGCTTTGAAGAAGGCTTCGGTGTCGGCCGGCGTGAGCGACAGGATATCCGACTCCCAGCCGATCGTCGGAATGCCATACGGGTGCGCGCGGAAGGCAGCCGATGTGAAGGTTTCGTACAACAGCCCGCTGGGGCTGTCGTCGTTCCGCATCCTCCGCTCCTCCATGACGACTCCCCGCTCCTTATAGAATTCTCGGAGGACGGGATGCGCCATGCGATCAGCTTCGAGCGCAGCCCACAAAGGCAGACGGTTCGCCGGAAGGTTAATCATGTATCGAGTCAGATCCTTGCCGGTCGCGGCATTGAGTCCAACCCCCCCGTGGCGTTGGTAGAGCAAGGCCATCTCGTTGCCCGCGACGAACTGTCCCGCCTGGTCTTGAAGTTCGGTAAACCGTTTCTGCAGTTCCTCAATGGCGGCCCGATCCTCGGAACTGGCCGGCTTTTCCTGACTCTTCCGCGCGAGCTCTCGCTGCCGTTGCTCCAGCTCAGTCCCCACTCGAAACCATTCTTCGAGAATAGGACGTTCCTTCTCGTAGTTCTTCGTCCCGACCGTCCTCGTGCCCTTGAACGCCATATGTTCGTAGAGATGCGCCAGGCCGGTTTGCCCCACCTGTTCGTTGACTCCCCCGACCCTGAAAGTCATGTTGAGGGAAACCACAGGCGTCTGATGCCGTTCGACCATGAGCACGGTCAACCCGTTCGCCAGTTTCTGTTCCACCACACGATCCGCCAGCCCGAATGAGGCGGCGTGCAATGGATTGAGATTCAGGCTGAGGCCGGCGACGAAAACGAAGAGGCATATCGTGAAACGCAAACCGCAAACCGTGGCGAGAATTGGAAACCGTCTGTTGAGGAATAGACCCGGATTGCTCATAACATTCCTCCGTAGCTGACAACGTTTCACGAGCAACGCGTGAGTCGTCATATGAATAACTCCATGAGTTGTTCCGGCCGTTCGATAAACCAGTCCGGCTGACAGGCTTCCATTTTCGCTCGATTCCCCATGCCATACCCGACCGCGCAGACACGAATCCCGGCATTATGTCCGCCGTTGATGTCGTTGGTGCTGTCCCCGACGAGCACGGTCTGTTCCTTTGACACATGCAATTGCTCCATGACATGCAACAGCATGCCCGGCTCCGGTTTCAACCCAAACCCATCATCGCCGCCGATGACGCACT
>DATIQH010000267.1:0-1594 GCA_035471155.1 Nitrospiraceae bacterium
AATGGGGCCTCTTCAAGGTGCTGCCGATCGACGATCAGCGGATTCTTCCATTGATGCCTCAGGTTCCGCCGACTAAGACGGCGGAGAGTGAGAATGGCGATGGAGCCGTTTCGCGAACATCGATGGGTGGACGGTAAGACCGACGAAGGCGTCGGCGTATTGAAGAAACGAAGATTCTGTTTGAACGAGTGCGAGGCCGGTGAAGATCGCCCGGACCATGGGGGGAGTATAAATACTCCCCCCATCTATTTTGTCTCTATGTGTTTCTAAGGATGGTGAGCATGACTGTATATCGATGGCGCAGGATAGTTTCTATCTATCACGTGATCGTTCTGAGCCTGTTCATGAGTGGCTCGATCTCAGCCTGGGCCTATGAGGAAGGAACGGTAGCGAACGGTGGCACGGTAACCGGGACCGTGCAGTTTTCCGGAGAAATTCCGGAGCCCACGTCCTTTGAGCTTCGCCGATATCCCGATCAAGTCTATTGCGGGGCATTATCTGATGGGTCTGGGTACCGACTGCTTCGAGAAGTAACCGTTGGAGCACAGCAAGGTCTGAAAGATGTAGTCGTGACGATCGAGAATATTGGGAAAGGCAAACCTTTCGAGTTTACGGAAACGAAACTGGAAGCGAATATCTGTCAGTTCGTCCCGTTCGTATCAGTCATGCGGGAACTTCACTTATTGACAGTGAAAAATCTTGACCCGGTATCACACGATTTGCAGATCTATGAACGGGATCGCGAGCACGTGTTCATTATGTTCCACCGACCGGCGCTTACCAAGTCTGGGACCAGTGACACCATCCATTTCACCGGGAACCGCCGCAGCGTCATTATGCAATGCGGCATGCATGCTTTTATGCTGGGACATGGACTTGCCGTCGAGAATCCGTACTATGCAATTACCGGGTCCGAGGGCGCTTTTACGATCACGGATCTGCCGGCCGGCACGTATCGGATCAAGGCTTGGCATCCGACCTTGGGAGAGAAAGAGCAAAGTGTGACGGTGGCTGCGAACGGCACCACCTCGTTGGGATTCAGCTTTGAGGCGAAATAGCCATTGTGTGTTCTCGATACATTCAGATGGTAATAATTGCCTTTTGTGCCGGTGTGATGGGCGCTCACACGGTCCTTGCCGAAGGTGTATCGGCGCCTTCGGTCAGCCGTGTTGAAGTTGTACTGGCGAGCCATTATAAAAGTCAGGTCGCCGCATTGACGGAAGAATTTGTTCAAGCGGGGATGCCCAACGTCCATTTTCAATTTTTCAGACAGGGACAACCTCCGCAAAATATCGGACTGGGCCGAGATGTTCCGGCCGACAAGGCGCGAGAAGCGATTCGGTTGGCGCTGAAGTATAACCTCGGTGTGGGGATTCTGCTGCCGGAGCGGTTGTTCCCTCCACGATTTGTCACGATCGCATCGTCGAACTATGACGACACGGTTGAGTACCCCATCGATCAGGCAGCCCTTGCCAGACTTCAGGATGAAAATCTCACGACGGAAGAGTTTCACCGCCTCTATCGGGACCTGACTTCTGTCCCGCTGGAACCCAAGGGCCGGTACTAGTAGGATGCTGAAAGAGCATCCTGTCGG
>DATIQH010000268.1:0-5986 GCA_035471155.1 Nitrospiraceae bacterium
AGGATGAAAACGAGTTGCAGCATATGCTGAAGACGTGCGTTCAGTATGACGGACCCGCCTCGGTGCGGTACCCGCGTGGATTGAGTCTGGGTGTGACGATGGATCAGGAGGCGAAGGCCTTACCGGTCGGAAAGGGCGAGCTGTTGCGCGATGGGACGGACGTGGCGATCGTCGCCATTGGCGTGCCGGTCTCGCATGCGGTGACAGCAGCGAAACGGCTTGAGGAAGAGGGTATTTCTACCGCAGTGGTGAATGCGCGTTTCGTAAAGCCGCTGGATCAGGACTTGGTCGTCGAGGTGGCCAAGCGCGTTCGTTATGTGGTGACGGTCGAAGAAGGCTGCAAGATGGGCGGGTTCGGATCAGCAGTGCTCGAAGCCCTGTCCGATGGCGGCGTCACACATGTGACGACGAAGGTTTTGGGGTTGCCTGATTGGTACATTGAGCAAGGCCCACAGGACTTCCTGCGTGAACGATATGGGCTGACGGCGGAAGGTATCTATCAGAGCGTGAAGGAACTCATCAGCAAGACACCGGTTTCTTCGCGAGAAGAGTTCACGTTGGCTGCGTCGATCGATCATCTGCCTCATGGAGATGAGCAGGGAAGCTGATAGAGGGCGTGAACGAATCTAACGGCAAAAGCACATGCACATTACGCGTAGGAAAACCAGGCAGATTCAAGTCGGCAAGGTCAAGATCGGCGGAGATGCGCCCGTGTCTGTGCAGTCGATGTGTTCCACCGATACGCGTGATGCGGCGGCCACGATCGAGCAAATTCGCCAGCTCGAGGCTGCAGGGTGCGAAGTGATCCGCGTGGCCGTGCCGGACGATGAGGCCGCGGCAGTTCTTCCCAAGATCAAGGCGGCGATGACCGTGCCGCTGATCGCGGATATTCATTTCGACCATCGGCTGGCATTGAAAGCGGCCGAGATCGTGGACTGCGTCAGGATTAATCCCGGCAACATCGGCGCCTGGTGGAAAGTCGAAGAAGTCATCAAGGCTGTGAACGAGCGGGGAATTCCCTTGCGCGTGGGTGTGAACGGCGGGTCGCTTGAACGGCCGTTGCTGGATAAATACGGTTGGCCGTCCCCGGAAGCCCTGGCCGAGTCGGCGCTCAATGCCGTCCACGCGTTAGAAGATGTGGGATTCACGAATATGAAGGTGTCGTTAAAGGCGTCGGATGTGCACCATGCGATCGATGCCTACTGGCTGTTTGCGCATCAGTCGGACTATCCTTTGCACATCGGTATTACCGAGGCAGGAACGGCGATGACCGGGGCCGTGAAATCTACCATGGGCTTGGGGTATTTGCTCTCGCAGGGCATCGGTGACACCTTGCGTGTGTCGCTCGCAGCAGATCCTGTCGAAGAAGTGAAGGTGGGGTTCGAAATCTTGAAGTCGCTCGAACTGCGCCATCGAGGGATCAACGTCATTGCCTGTCCCACCTGCGGCCGCGTGGAAATTGATGTCGTGAAGTTGGCCAATGAATTGGAAAAGAAGCTGGGCCATATCAAGAGCTCGCTCAATGTGTCGGTCCTTGGCTGTGTCGTAAACGGAATTGGCGAAGGGAAGGAAGCGGATATCGGGATCGCCGGCGGCGAAGGCAAAGGCATCCTGTTCAAGAAGGGGAAGCTCGTCAGAAAGGTGCCGATCGAAGAATTGATGGATACGCTGATTCAAGAGGTCGAGTTGATGGCCAAGGAAAAAGACGCCGAGGAAAATGGGGAGGCTATCGTTCCTTCGAACGAAGGGTGGGAATCTCTTGAGCCTGAATCCGATCGGTCCTCGACACTCGGAAAAGAAATTCCGGTCCTATCCAGTAAGCGGTAGACCTCTACCACTAGCCTCTCACCCCTTGCCCAGACTATAATGCGCGCGGGGCGCCGTACCCAAGTGGTTAAGGGAGCAGTCTGCAAAACTGCGATGCAGCGGTTCGACCCCGCTCGGCGCCTCCACACCCCACTTCGTGCGCACCGGGTCGAATAAATCCTTGCTGTGCCTGGAGGCAGTGGAAAGAAAATTGACGGGTGGCGAAACTGAATGTTAGAATCCCCAGCAATTACAACCTGCTAGTTCGGTGGCCGGACTGCTGCCGTTACCAAATACAGACTAAAAAGAAGGAGAGAGAGGAATGGCCGTTCCACTTTCCCAAATGGCGACTGTCACGAAGTATGTGCTTTCTCAGAAACTGAGAGGAGTGAAACGGTATCCGCTTGTGCTGATGTTGGAGCCTCTTTTCCGCTGCAATTTGGCCTGTGCCGGCTGTGGAAAGATCCAATATCCGGACCATGTGCTGGATAAACGACTGACGCCCGAGCAGTGTTGGGCTGCGGCAGCGGAATGTGGGGCGCCGATTGTTAGCATTCCAGGCGGCGAACCGATGATCCATCCTGAGATGCCAAAGATCGTCCATGGCCTGGTTGAGCAGGAGCGGTATATCTATCTCTGTACCAATGCGATTTTGATGGAGCGAAAACTTGACGAGTATCAGCCCTCGAAGTTTCTGACATTTAGCGTCCACATGGACGGCCTGAAAGAGGAGCACGATTTGGCGGTCTGTCGAGACGGGGTCTATGACGTGGCGGTGAAGGCGATCAAGGCGGCGCTGAAGCGGGGGCACCGGGTTACAACTAATACGACCCTCTTCGACGATGCCAACCCAGAGCGTGTGCGGAAGTTCTTTGATGCGATGATGGAGCTTGGTGTCGAAGGCATGATGATTTCGCCCGGGTACAGCTATCAGAAGGCGCCGGACAAGCAGCATTTTCTGAAGCGAGAACGCACCAGGGAGCTATTTTCCCGTATTTTGGGGAATCCGAAGAAGGGATGGCAGTTCAATCAGTCGCCGCTGTTTTTGGATTTCTTGATGGGGGTGAGGGAATATGAGTGTACGCCATGGGGCAACCCGACCTATAACGTGTTCGGTTGGCAGAAGCCCTGCTACTTGCTTCAAGAAGGCTATGCGAAGACGTTCCGTGAACTGATGGAGAGCACGGAGTGGGATCGCTATGGAACCGGGCGGAATGAAAAATGCGCCGATTGCATGGTGCATTGCGGTTATGAACCCTCTGCCGTCGAGGATACATTCGGCACCCTGTCTGGATTTGGCCGGACCGTTAAGTTGACGATGCTCCCGACCTCGCGATGACAGAGAACGTGACGCATCGCTTGCCTCCAGACGTTTGCAGGAAACGTCTGCCCATCTTCTTCTTAGGCGTTTCACGTTTCACCTCTCACATTTAACGTTCCCTTGATGACCGACAGCAAGAACCATAGTAAGGAAGGGGTGGCTGGATCGCTTGAGGGCCGGGTATTTCAGCCGGCTTCGTTTGCCGAGCTTGCGGAAGCGGTGGAGCTGGCATTCGATTATCGTGGCGATGTGACGGTGTCGCTGAAGTCCGGCGAGTCTCTCTTCGGGTATCTCTTCAATCGTCAAGTCAGTGGGTCCGATTCCTATCTTGAGGTGTTTCCTTCCGACAGTGCTGAGGCGCGGCGCATTCGTTACGACCAGATTGCCGCAATTGCTTTCACCGGTGAGGATACGGCCACAGGGAAATCCTGGGAAGCCTGGATCGCCAAGAAAGATTCAGAGCGGCGAGCTGAAGTGGAACGTGTCGCAGCCGAGGCAAAAACACGAGGAATTCTGTAAGTTTTCTACCTGCCAATCGCATCCTTTTTTTCTTTTCCCCCTACACAAGCGCGTCGAGAGCAGTTCTCTCCAAGTCTTTGAAAATTGGCTTGTCTCTTCGTCTGGTCTGGCTGTCAGTTTATTGACTAACAGGTCGGGGCTATGTTAAAAATTGCCCCTTAAAATTGGCCGTTATTGAGAGCGATCACACGGTTGATTGTGTGAAGGGGATACGAGCGCTCGGCAACGGAAAGAGGCGAAGTCCGGAGCACGTGAGGCGCAGACAGATCGCACAGAGTCGGTCAGGATGGTGTGAATGGATCCTGGCCATTGCCATTGTGGGCGGTCTCCCCTCGGTCGTGTTTGCGACGCATGAAGCCGATCACCGGTTTACGGTCGAAGGGTTTGTCTGCGGAGCGGATGGGAAAGGCAGCGCGAATATAGATGTCCTCGTCAAGGACACAAAGATTTCCTACGGACAGATCGTCAAAACCGGCGGAGACGGATATTACAAAGCCGCGTTCCATCTCCATAACGACAACCTTGGCGATCCGCTGCTGATCGAAGCCAACGGGCAGCAGCAACAACAGAAAGTCTCGTTCGACCCGAAGGATCTGGAAGCTGAGCGAATCATTCAGGTCAATTTTGGGACCGGCTGCATACAGAATCGGGACAGTGTTCCCCTCTGGGTCTATCTAGGGGCAGGGGCTGTAGCGGCGGCAGCCGGTGGGTTCATCGGATTCAAACTGATTCGTTCGTGGCGGAAGCAGGAACAGAAACGAGGTAAGTCTCAAGGGAAGCGGAAGAAATAACCGAAGCGGTCCGTGGGGCTGATATACACCTCGCCGGATCGGTTACTCGAGTGGCGGGGATATACGTGTGGCGTCACGGTACGTGTCAGAATAAGCGCTTTTACCGGGGTGTCATCATCTCCGGTAGAGGCGTTTTTCATTTGGACTATGAGAGTCAAGTGTCATCGATGTGACTGAGAAATGAGGGGTCTGTGAAGGTTATGACGCAGATGAAAGTTACGCAGCTGGCGGTCGTGTTGGGAATGGGCCTTTTCATGGTGGCATGCGGAGGAGAAGGTGGGGGAGAGGGGCCGATTGTTGCGCCGCCTCAAGCTCCTGCCGAATGGGCTGATAAACATATGCCGGCTGGTTGGTGGGCCGATGCGGTTAAATTGGAAGAAGGGCGGAAGCTCTATGTTGGTGAAACGAACCCCCCACACGGACTGCGCCGCCTTCACCGAGATCTGCTGCCCGACGATCGAGCGCGCGAGCGTGGTAAACGCATCGCCGCGGCTTTGCAGGCGTGCCTCGCCGAACTTGGGGATCAGCTTGCGCATCACGCGGTCGCGCCGTCCGAGGTGGCGACACGCATCGTCCCAATAATCAGGGACAACCGCAGCAATGGCTCGTGTCGCCATGGGTTGCCTTCAGCCGCCTCAGGCCTTGACCCAGGTCGTGCCCTGAGCGGAGTCCTTCAGCACGATGCCGTGCACCAGCAGCTCATCGCGAATGCGGTCGGCCTCGTTGAAGTTCTTGTCGCGCTTGGCCTGTGCGCGCGCGGCGATGCGAGCCTGAATCGTGGACTCGTCGAGCGCCGCGCCACCCTGCAGCCAGGCCTGCGGCGCCTGCTGCAGAAAGCCCAGCGTCGACGCCAGCTGCTTGATCTGCGCACTGGCCTTCCGGTCGCGCGTGCGGTTGGCCTCGTTGGCCAGCTCGAACAACACCGCCAGCGCGGCCGGCGTGTTGAAGTCATCGTTCATCGCCGCACGAAACGCCGCCGGCGCCTTGGCCTGCCAGTCGAGCGCCGCGTCGTCCGCCGGCGGCACCGACTGCAGCGTGGTGTACAGCCGCGCCAGCGCGGCGCGCGCATCGTCCAGGTTGGCGTCGCTGAAGTTGAACGGGCTGCGGTAGTGCGTGCGCAGCATGAAGAAGCGCAGGGTCTCGCCGTCGTAGCGCTTGAGCACATCACGGATGGTGAAGAAGTTGCCCAGCGACTTGGACATCTTCTCGTTGTCGACGTTGAGAAAGCCGTTGTGCAGCCAGTAGCGGGCGAAGGTGCCGCCGTGGGCGCCTTCGCTTTGCGCGATCTCGTTCTCGTGGTGCGGAAAGATGAGATCCATGCCGCCGCCGTGGATGTCGAAGGGCACGCCCAGCAACGCCTCGCTCATCGCCGAGCATTCGATATGCCAGCCGGGACGCCCCGCACCGAATCTGCTCTCGTACTTCGCTTCCGGCGGCTCGCTGGGCTTGGCGGACTTCCCCATCACGCAGTCGAGCGGATCGCCCTTGCCGTCGAGCACGGCCACGCGCTCGCCCGAGCGCAGATCGTCGATGCTCTTGCCCGACAACT
>DATIQH010000269.1:0-6329 GCA_035471155.1 Nitrospiraceae bacterium
GCCTGCGGCGGTCAGTTCACGGCCAACACCATGGCGATCGCGTTCGAGTTCCTCGGCATCTCGCCGATGGGACGGAACGGAGTGCCCGCCATGGATCAGCGAAAGGACGACGTAGCCTTCGAGTGCGGGAAGATGGTCATGGATCTGCTGAAGCGAGACCTGCGACCCCGCCAGATCATCACGCGGAAATCGCTGGAAAATGCGATCGCCGCGGTCGCGACGACTGGAGGCTCGACGAATGCGGTGTTGCATCTGCTCGCCATCGCGCGCGAAGCCGGCATCAAGCTGAGCATCGACGACTTCGACAAAATCAGTAGGAAGGTCCCGTTGCTCGCAGATCTGAAGCCGGGCGGGCGATTCACCGCCTCGGATCTCTATGCGGCTGGAGGAACCACGTTGGTCGCCAAGCGGCTGCTCGATGCCGGCATCTTGCACGCCAACCAACCGACCGTCACCGGACGGACGATCGGAGAAGAGGCCAAGAGCGCCAAGGAAACATCGAGCCAACAGGTTCTTAGACCCCTTTCGAACCCGATCAAGGAGACCGGCGGGCTGGTAATTTTACGAGGAAATCTTGCTCCGGAAGGCTGCGTCGTGAAGGTGGCCGGACACTCAATCGTGAAGTTCCGAGGCCCGGCAAAAGTGTACGACCGTGAAGAAGACGCCTTTGTCGCCGTGCAATCCCGTCAAATCAAAGCAGGCGATGTCGTGGTCATCCGGTATGAAGGTCCGTCCGGCGGACCGGGCATGAGAGAAATGCTTGGTGTAACCGCGGCCATTGTCGGCGCGGGGTTGGGCGACTCTGTCGCGCTGCTCACCGACGGCCGCTTCTCCGGGGCCACACATGGGCTCATGGCCGGCCACGTTGCACCGGAAGCGATCAAGGGCGGCCCGATAGGCGCCGTGAAGAACGGCGACATCATTGTGTTTGATATCGCCAAACGGACACTGACTGTGGATCTCTCGCAAAAGGAGATCAAGGCGCGGCTCAAGAAGGTCAAGCTGCCACCACCCCGCTATACCTCCGGGGTGATGGGGAAGTATGCGCGACACGTCTCGTCGGCTTCGGAAGGGGCTATTACGAGCTGAGTGTCATCGATAGCGGCGTTCTCTGTCTATCCGTGCCGATGATTCTCAACTCGCGCACCAGACAAAGCAGGACATGCGCTTGACCAGTACGGTTCACAACCAAATCACCGCAGCGCTCATCTCTCTCTGGTTTCTCTCCGTGGGAATCCTTTTCCTCATCTCCCAGATGCATGCTTCGTCCCAAAAGCCTTTCTGGCTTGACGAGAGTTATGCGATGGAACACACCCTCAGACTACACACGTATCAAGACATGCTCTTGCAAGGCGCCGCCGGACAAGGGAGCCCCGCCCCCTTGGACTATCTTGTCTTAAAAGCGTGGGATAGCATGCGACGGACAACAGGTTTCTTAGCACAGATTCCGGATCTCACATATTATCGCCTCCCAGCTCTGACATTTACTTTAATACCTTATCTACTGATGTGCACGATCGTTGTACGAAGGACCATCCAGGCAGAGTCTCGTCCAATCCTCATTTCTCTCGCAATCATTTCCCTCCTTTTGCCGCTTTCATATCTGTACATGAATGAAATTAATTACTACGCACGAGAGATGCGGCCCTATGCGTTGTGGAACGCGTTATTTTCCGTGTCGCTAATTCTCGTACTTTTGAGAATCCACAGCATACTGCTTGTCCCGGTCTTAGTCCTGCTCTCCTTGGCTGCAACCGCTGCCTTATTCCAGCTGCTCGCCTTATGCGCTTCCTATATCACATGCTGCATCCTGACCGGCGAGCAGCAGAAGCAGACTTGGCAGAAGGCTGCCAGTTTGTTTGTTGGCCCAATCATTCTTTCGGTCTTTTATTGCCTCAAGGTCGATCAATACGGTTATGACGCGCCGACATGGAGCGATTTCGTCAATTTTTATGTCCGAAAGCTATCCTCTTGCGGGTTTCTGGCTATCGTGCTGTTCGCTGCTTTTTTTCACCAAACCATGCGGAAACACGCAGCAGGTATTCTGACGTTGTTTATCATGTTTCTGTTGGGGCCAATCGTATTTTTTCTGACCCTGCAAAAAGGTTTTTTCTTCACGAGCCGTCAATATATCTATTACGATCTCGCGGGAATCATCCCTCTATTATTTACCGCATTAAATATTAAGCACCTACTACTTACACTCAAAGAGATAAAACGACCAGCGGTACCTATGCTGATTATAATATTGGCGGTATCGCTAACATTGACATTCCGTTTCGTCTCGTTTCAGACTCTACATTGGGATATAGACAGAACCCATGATTTCCTGCTCAACGGATTTTATCATCATGAAAAAACAGGCGTACCTCTTCCATAGGGGCCACAAAAAGGAAGGCTCAAACGCTCAGACAGTGTGTGAAGTGGGAGCCTGCTTATTTGACGTCCCAAAATGGTTGCGAGCCAGAGAAGGAACACGATGTAATGCCGCGAACAAGATATAACCACAGGATGGCATACAAAGCTCAGGATGCCTTCACCGCAAAGGGAGCAGAATGGTCATTCCGCTGTCCAGCAGCAATCCATGCAGGCAAATATGCGCGACGCGTCTCGTCGGCATCGGAAGGGGCCATTACGACATAGCCTCCTGTAGAGATCTACTCGAGGCTGGTTTCTCCATACAGACCGTCAGTACACAGGTCACGGCGTCGTCCTGCTGATACTTATGCAAGTAGCGGAGTTGTGGGAGGAGACGGACTGTGTGGTCACTCACTGTTCCCTCGCGCACGCGCACCACAAATCCTGCTTCGGCAAACAGCCGCATCCAATCTGACTGTCTGAGTCGATTAACATAAGAGCTCCGGTTCCACCGCATCAGATTCCATAACCACTCCGGATATTGTAAACAATGGAATAGCCTATTCGGATAGTCTATTTTCTCCCCGTACCATGAATGGTCGCCGAGGTCTATGACAGAAACGAGTTTTCCCCCAGGCCGTAGAATCCGGAAACATTCCTGGATAGTCATAGACGGATAGCGAACATGTTCGAGAGCCGTGTATGAACAGATCAGATCGATAGACTCTGAAACCAGCGGAATTTTCCTGCCATCGTACACCACATAATCGACCTGTCTCCCTTTCGCATTCTCACGGGACAGGTAATCGATCACATCAATCGCGGTGCAACTCTTTGCACCGGCTGCTTTGGCCCTTTCAAGCACTTCAAGGGTGTGCCCCGGACCGATTTCTAGAATATCTTTCCCCGCCATAGAGGCAAATCGCGTGTACAAATTAAACACCCGGCTGACCATGTCTGGGTCTGCATTGAGCCCCGTTGAATGATACCGCTGGGCTAGTCTGGCTAACGGTCGTAGTCCCATCAAGAAATTTTTGAGTACGTCCAGAGCAACAGACATCAATGAAAAGTCTCCCTCAGCCTTTCCAGGACATGCTTCATCTAGCGCGAATGCCTCTTAGCATTTAAGAGACGACGCGATGATTACCTTGCCAAAAAGTGACCGAGATGGAATCCACTCCGCTGCTTGCCACTCTTATCCACCTGACTGTTCGAGGGACCGAACAGATGTTCCTCGTGAGGCTCCGAACAAATTGCCGGTTGCGATCGAGTCAAGAACCCCTCTCGTGCTATCGCTCTTTCATCCGTCCACGCATCTCTGACATCATACTGTCGAGGTCGGCTTCCGCCTTCGCACGATCGCTGATCAACTCGTCGAGATTGTATGGACGAGCCGGAACCGGCTGAAACACCTCCGGTTTCATCGCGGGCTTGAGTGACAGATCAGACCGAGGAGGCTGGGCTGGTTTGGCTTGAGACTGCACGGGCGGGACCGGAGGTTGATCAGTTACGGACTGCATGTGCCTAGTGGGCAGCGATGTCCCTCTTACGCCCACGCCTTGTTCCCGCAACCATTGTGTGGCAACGCTCGACTTGAGCGAGAAACTGATGCTCATGATTGGGAGGCCGTCCGAGGCCACACGAGCAATCGCCGTGTTGACCCCGATCATCCGCCCTTCTCCATCCAAGAGTGGCCCACCTGAATTTCCACGGTTCAAACCCGTCTCCGTTTGAAACACATGCTTGCCCTTGACCCCATTGAAGTTATCGACTTCTGCACTGATCACCCCAGTAGTCAACGTCCACAATCCGCCTTGCTCCGGATGACCAATAGCTACCACTCGATCTCCGATGCTGGCCCGCCCAGACTCGCTCGCATCGACAACTGGCAGCGCTTCGGTCACGCCATCAAGCTTCAACAAGGCAAGATCCAATGGCTGTGAATAGGCCAGAAGCTTGGCGCGGACCATACGGGAAAGATCGCTCTTCGACTCTCCAGTGACTCGGGCCGGTTTGAGAAACACCGACAGCCGAGCGAAGGGTTTCCCGGTTTGTTCTTCAATCACGACGTGGGCATTGGTGAGGACTAATCCGTCAGACTGAACAATCGAACCCGTTCCGCCGCTCCCCTTCCTTCCGCCATCGGCATACCCCATCACCATCACCACAGCTGGAGAGGCTTGTTCGTATATCTCGCGGGGAGACAATTCCTTGCCGGAAGCGGCTGTGCTCCATACTAAGGAGAGCGCGAACAGGGTTCCCCACACTATCGACCTCATCACGACCTCCTTCTTCTGGCTACTGCGCCATCCACCACGAGCACCTAGGGCTCAAGCTATAGATTCATTGTACGATGAAATGCAGAAATGGCCTAGGTATAGGCGGAAGCGAGAAAAAGAGGCATGAAGTGAACAGGGCTAGCCGTGCCGATAGAAGTCCGCAATCATCTCGACAACATATGCCTGTTGCTCTTCCGTCAACTCAGCGTAGATCGGGATCGACATAACCTCCTCTGCCGCCTGTTCCGACAGGGGGAAAGCCCCCTTCTGATACCCCAAGTCGCAAAAGCAATTTTGGAGATGCATGGGGAGCGGATAGTAGACTTCTGTGCCGACCCCCTTCTCCTTGAGGAAAGTACGTAACTCGTCTCGCTTTGGCACTCGGACAGTGAATTGGTTATACACATGGAAGTTACCAGGCGCAGTTGGCGGCAGTACAACGCGGTCCACATGCTTCGCTCGCTTGAACAACTGACTATACCGTTCGGCATTCCGACGCCGAGCCTCAGCCCACTGGTCGAGATACTTTAGTTTAACTTGAAGCACGGCGGCCTGAAGCGCGTCCAACCGGCTATTGATCCCTACCGCTTCGTGGAGATAGCGGACTTGGCTCCCGTGAACTCGGAGCATGGCCATAGAGTCGGCAAGGGTCTTATTGTTGGTCGTGATGAGCCCCCCGTCTCCAAAACCCCCCCAGTTTTTGCTGGGGAAAAAGCTGAAACACCCGGTGTCTCCCAGGACACCGGCGCGCTTGTTTCCCTGGCTCGCCCCAATGGCTTGGCACGCGTCTTCGATGACATAAATATTTTTCCCCTTTACAATCTCATTGATCGCAGTCATATCCGCGCATTGTCCGAAGAGGTGAACGGGAATGATCGCTTTTGTACGAGGCGTGATCGCTCGTTCAATGAGTGCCGGATCGATATTGAACGTATCCGGCTGAATATCGACGAGCACCGGCTTCGCGCCTAATCGTGAGATCGCGCTTACCGTGGCAAAAAACGTAAACGGGATGGTGATGACCTCATCGCCGGCCTTCACCCCCATGGCCATGAGAGACAGCAGCAGCGCATCGCTTCCGGAGGCGCAACCGATCGCATAGCGGCTGTCTATATACTGCGCCACCGCCTCCTCAAACGCCGAGACGCGAGGTCCGAGCACGAACCCCTGCTCGTCGCAGACCGTTTCCATGGCCGACAGCACTTCCGCCTTAATCCCGCGATATTGAGCTTTGAGATCCAAAAGAGGAACGTTCACGACAGCTCCTTGCTCTATGAATGTGACGCAGACCAGACCGAACGAGAAGCCTTTCCGCCTCGCCGATCATCCAGAAACCTATCATACAGAGATTCATACTGTTTAACCATTTCCTCAAGATGAAATTCTTTCGGAAGTGTCTGCATCGAGTGTGAGCGACCATGTGGTTGCCCGTCTTGACTCCGCAGCACTCGGAGGAGATGAGCCGACAAGCCGGCAATATCTCCTGCGTCACTCAACCATCCGTGGTGTCCTTGGACAATCGCTTCCTCGACACCTCCGACTCTGGTGGCCACGACCGGCAGACCAATCGTTCGTGCTTCCAAGAGAACTCTGGGCAGTCCTTCCCAATGAGACGTGAGTAGAAACGCATCGAATATCTTCATGACGGTCGAGATGTCGCGTCTCCATCCGGCAAGGTGCAGTCGCGAAGAA
>DATIQH010000270.1:0-4513 GCA_035471155.1 Nitrospiraceae bacterium
GCTCTATCGCGTTTCACTCGTTTCCTTGCTCGTTGGATTAGTCATCAGCGTCACCATGGCTTTCCAGTTTGTTCAACAATACTATGCCCATGCACGGCTTCTTCATCTACATCTGATTCTGTTGGGTTTTGTCACTATGGCCATGATCGGCGCCACCCATCGTCTCTTGCCAATTGTCTTGAACGCCAAACTCTACAGTTTGAAACTCGCCCGCTTCGTGATGGTTGCGCTTCCCGCCGGCTTCGCCGTTTTGATCGGTGGATTCATCACTTCGTCACTCCGCCTCGAACTCGCGATCGGAGGGTTGCTCATTCTCAGCATCGGTCTCTACGGGTACAATCTGTTGCGCACGTGGCTACGCTCCGGCCATTCGGGAAACGCCGCCTCCGACCATCTGTTACTTGCAACCTTCTTCTTGGTTCTCATGATGATTATGGGCGTGCTCGTCGGAGTCAATTTTCTTCCTGAACCGTCGACACTGCCATTTGGATCGTTGCATCTCGTGGCCTATACCCATATGGCTTTGATCGGATTCATCCTGCAGACGGTCTTTGGAGTGTTATCCTATGGCATCCCCGAGATACTGGCGACTGACCGGACCACAAGCCGGAAAAAGCAAGCACTCTTTCGAGAGCAACTTGCTGCCATCATGGACCGGTGGCGAGCCGTTCAGCTGACTGGACTGAGCTTGGGGACAATGGGATTCGGCGTACTCGCTGCAATGACCTGGAGCTTCCCGCTTAGCTCACTCTACATTCAGATTGCAACCTGGGTCATCCTGTGCCTACTCTTTGGTAGTTTGACCATTTTTACCGGCAAACTTGCTTGGGTTTTGGGAGCTTCGCCATTAGGAACAGTCGTTTCTCTCCCTAACAAGATACCGAAAGAATCCACCGGCGCCATAGATCCTGCCGCGTGAGAGGCGCGACATACGAGGAAGTCGTGCCTCGGACAAACTGGATTTCCACCTTGTTTGGTTTATCTAGCTTGTCCCGCCCGTCTCGCTCGGCTATCCTTCTGTCTCTTTTTCTCTTGAAACACCGGCGCGGATGATTGATGTTCCAATTGTCACATTATTCTCCCAGCATCCCGCTTGTTTGAAAGAGCGCTCCTTGGAAGAATCCCTGACATTTCACGATCGCCAGAGTCACCGCATTGCCGCGATCCTGAGCACGCCCGAAGGGCCGACGACGCGCCTCGCCTTGCTGTGCCATGGGTTTCTCTCCGGCAAGAACAGTACAACCAACAGAACTTTAACCCGTCTCCTCAACGACCGGGGCCTGGCGACTTTCCGGTTCGACTTTTTCGGCCAAGGAGACAGCGACGGGCCGTTCGAAGCGCTCACGACAACCCTGGCCGTTCATCAAACTAAAACCGCGCTAGACCTCATCAGCTCCAGAGGCTATGACCGAATCGGACTCGTCGGCTCAAGCTTTGGAGGACTCGTTGCCATTCTCACGGCTGCCCAGCGTCGCGACATCACCTGCTTGGCCCTCAAATGTCCCGTGGTGGACTTTGCAGAAGAACTTCGCTTCACATTCGGGCTGGAGGAGTTGGCACGGTGGCAAGACACGAACACGATTCCAAACATCATGGGAGGGCCGGATCGAGTCCGCTTGCGGTACGACTTTTACGAAGACTGCCTGAGGCAGATTGCCTATGGGCCGGCTGAACGCATCACCGTGCCCACACTGATTGTCCAAGGTGAGCAGGATGAATGTGTCCCTCTCCATCAAAGCCGGCGATTGTATAACGCGCTGAACGGCCCGAAGAGGCTGGATCTCCTTCCAAGCGCCGATCACCAATTCACTCGGGGAGAAGACTTTCACCAGATGACTACCTCGATCAGTGATTGGCTTGTTACCCACCTCCCACCAAAACCTTAGCGGCTGCTGAAAAATGGAGCAGGGGAGCGGCCAGGTGCCCTTCTTGCTCGCAGAACAGAGGAAGGGATGGAGCCCGATGATCTTCTGTGCTCGCGCAACGCGCGGCCTGAGAAGGCCCTCGTTGGACGCGCGCAGTAGAAGATCAATCAGCCCCCATCCCTAGAGAGAGAACGAGCAAGCCTGGAGGGAGCATCTCTATCGCTCAATGCGCGCAGTAAAGAGCAGCCACGGCCACTCCCCTTAAGAGAGGGTGTAAGGAATCGGACGGCCCTCCCTGCGGCCTTGCTGGAAAGCAGTTTGAGCAGCCGCCCAGATAAAGATACTTCCCCTGGTTGTTCCACTTTTCCCCAAATTCAGGCCCAATTCCCGTCCATCGTAGGAAGCGCATTTCTTGTGTATTGATCCGCAACTGACGATGAGGACATCTCCGGAGTAAATCGATAATTTTCTGGCGCACCTCGCACGTCCACGAGACAATACAGCAGTGCCGCATTGTCCCCTGTCGGGCCGGCAAGGATGATGCGGGCCTGCAGTGAGCTCGCATCATCATTGTGTGAAGCCCGCTGGACGATAGGAGCAGATTACCGTGAAAAAGGAGTATTGGCTTTATGGATTAGCCGTCGCGCCCGGAATTTTGATGTGGGTCGTCGTGTCTACCGCCTCCGGCAGGAGAGAGGCTTGGGACTCTCAGTGGTATTTCATCATCAGCGTTCCGATCGTTTGTGTTGTATCTGCACTGCTCGATTTTATTCAGCCATCCAGGTCATGGCGATGGGGGGTCGCTCCTCTTGTTGGTCAATTTTCCTGGATGTTGCTCACCCAAGGACCGGGGAATCTCCTGCCGCTTGGGGTAATAGTATTCGGTGTCCTTTCCGTGCCATCGATCATTACAGCCCAGGTCGGCGCATTCCTTGGAAGCAAGCGGGCGAAATAGCATGACGTCACGTGCAGCATACTGGCTGGTTGCCGCCTTCATGCTCAGCTTCTTCGCCGTGGGTGTTCCCTATTGGCAGATTCCCTACGCGAAGGTTTCGCTGCCGAACACCCTATACGATATGGGCTTGCTTGTGGTCGGCGTTCTAGCTGCTGCCGTTCGCGCACTCGGTAAAGCCCGCTTCCTGGCGGTGTCTCTTGCCGTCGGCGCCGCCGTGCCCGCTCCGATACTCGCGCGGATCGCAGTCGATACCGTGAAAGACCCAACCTCGCATAATCTGTGGCCGTTCGAGCATATCATTGCAGCGGTACTTGGAGTAATTTGTTCGTCGGCAGGAACTCTGGTTGGAAGCGTGCCTCTGCTTCTCTCTCGCCATCATGGCGCAGCGTAACCCAGGGTGCAGCCGGCAGTAGGGAAGGAGAGACCGGATGGTCAGAGCAAGGGCGCCTGGCTCTGACTTGTTGGTTCTGAGCCGGAAGGAGACGAGAACGCGCTATTTTCTAATCTCATTACTCTATAGTCTGCTAAGAATGGTTTCCGTGACAAACATCGTGACACCCCGGTTCCAGCTTGCCGTCCTTGCGGCAATACTCTGCCACAGCCTGTACTCTGCCGCGATGCCCACGATCGTCTCAGCGGCGGAACAAGAGCCACCACCTCGGCATAGTTTGATTCAGCGTTCAGTTGCTGAATCTTCCGCTCTGCCTGCCACGACTCATGGAACCATCCTTCAGCCATCTGGCGTTGAGTCCACCCACATCACGAGCCAGATCGAACCGCACAAGCCATCGGTATCGGTATCACCAGCACCTCTACCAGCACCGCAGCATCGGACATTGACTAAGCGTCCGGCCATTGCCACAATCACCGCTCCTGCGACTTCATCCCAGAGTCCCCCTGCAACACCGGTATCGGGTATCGCAGAGGGGCAGACCACACAGGCGGTAGGCGATACTGACAAGGGCGCAGCCCCCACGACAACAGCGCCTGTCAATAAGGCACCCGCTGCGCCTCTTGCCGGAGTGATCTCGTCCGGCTCTGCCGCGGTCGCTCCGATCGCTTCCTCTCCGGTCACCGGAGCGGTGGGCCTTCATTCTGCAGCCTCAGCGGGAAGCGGCTCAGCGTCCTTCTCCAGCGGTTCGCGATCGGCATTGAATTTGCTCCGAAACTCTGCGATCACAAGCTTATTGCAACCCTCGACTCCGCCGTCAGTTCCACCATCATCTCCGCCTCCTGTTAGTCCATCGACAGGGAACATGACATTGACATGGGCAGCAAATAGAGAACCTGATCTAGCCGGTTACAAGATTTACGTCGGCACGGCATCTGGCACGTACGGTTTCTCCGGATCGCCCTTTCTGACAGGAACAGTCACGAGCTATACCATCTCCAATCTTCCAAGTGGCCAGACTTATTTCTTCGCCATTTCCGCCTACGACAGTGCCGGCAACGAAAGCGGGCTGTCTGCCGAAGTCAGCGGGAGCCTCTACTAGCGACCGCTGAAAATCGCTGCCAACTGCGTTCTCGGCTCCCCCAACTCCTCAACGTACCCCTGAGGGTACGCCTCCGGTTTTGGTTCGCCTCGGGCCTTGTTGGACAACGATTTTCAGCGGTCGCTCTATTCCAACATACGAAAGCATTCGACAGAATGCTCAAATAGAAAATCCAAACTCGTTCTCAGTCGTTCGTCTCC
>DATIQH010000271.1:0-2728 GCA_035471155.1 Nitrospiraceae bacterium
ACCATCCTTAGACGAATCGGTCTTCAAACTGTGGGGAGCCCTCCCCGGCCTCGACGGCCGCATCATCGAAAAAGCCCTCCAGCATCCCCACGGTTCCGTGACGGGGATTGAAGAGCGAAGAACGGAAATCCCACATGGCCCGCAGGAGGCCTCGATGCCATCGAGCTGGGACGCCAGCGGCATGGCGTCTTCCTCAAGGGTGCGAGCCCCGGCGGGGTGTGGCTTGCGCTTTTTTTTGGATTCGAGGGTGGAGGAGGACTCACCTTAGTCGTATGGGGCGCCATATTTTTGTTGCTCTGTACGCTCCTCAACCTGGCTCACGTGAATGTGTTTAAACTGGTCATTTCGCTGGGTGTCTATGCGGAAATCGTCGGTTCGTTCGGCGTGGCGCTGCTGCTGTTTTTCTTTTTCAGACAGCATTCATTTTCCGAACTGTTTCAGCATCTAGGCACGGGGACTGCGCCCAGCCAGACGGCTGCATTTCTGGCGGCGCTCGCCATTTCTGGTTGGGCCTTCATCGGGTTCGATGCCTGCTCCACCATTGCCGAAGAAACCCATAATCCCAAGCGGATGGTCCCACGCGCGATCTTTTTGTCCCTCTGCATGGTGGGAGGGGTGGTGCTCTTCAATTCCGCCGCCCTGACATTGAGTTTCGATCGCGACACACTGCTGACTGCCAGCGCTACATCAGATCCCGTTACACCTGTGATTGCCAGCAGCTTCGGAGCTTGGGCTGAAGCGCCGTTTCTGGCGATCGTCATGATCGCGTTCCTGGCTTGCGGAGCATCCATGGTGCAATACACGTCGCGTATCGTCTATTCCATGGCTCGCGAGGGCAATATGCCTCTGATGTTCAGCCGGGTGACGGCCTCCAAGATTCCACGCAATGCGGTCATCTGCGTCGTGCTACTGGCGGGGCTTGGGCTGTTGTTCGGGTTGAACGATGGGGCAGTGGCCACAATTATTGCCTTTGGCACAGGCGGGTTGTACGCCATGTTCGCTATGACCACCGGGGTCGGTCTCTTTACCCGCCTTACGGGCCGCTGGAATCCAGCACTGGGTGAGTTGAAGCTAGGAGGCTGGGGATTGGCGATCAACGTGACGGCCTTCCTCTGGGCGCTGTTTGAATTCGTCAACATCGCCTGGCCTCGTGCCTACGCGGTGGCGCCCGATTCGCCCTGGTGGCAGCTCTGGGCAGTGCCCTTGGTATTGGGCAGTATTTTGGGCGTCACCACTCTGTATATCATGGTCAGCAAAACTGACCGGACCTGATTGGAGAAACATGGCGATGAGATACCGCAAGCCGCGGTTCTCGGAATAGGGTGCTTCCTTCTGGCATCCTGGCGTTCCACGTCGATTGTGCTTGGCGATGATGGCCAAGTGCTTCTCCTCAATGCTGCCACAGAACCGATAAGAAATGGTCAACTCGAAGTGTGCGGTCGGAAATTTATGTTCGGCGAAATTGAGCAGGGGAAAACTAAAGCCATCCAATACAAAGTACGGTCAGATTCACAATATAAACTTGAGGTGGAGTTTCACTCGGGAAAGAAACTGGAAAAGGAACTTGGCTCTGTCACGAATGGCCAAGACATTGAGGATGTCTTGACGGTGAACGATGGCGACGTGTCGTTAACGCGCTAGAATACCAATAGCCCCTCGGTTAGCCTGCGCTGATGGTAGGTACACGAGCAGAAATGGTCGGGCGAGACGAACTATAGCAGAGGTACGCCCGAGATTACGGGGTTGGGGTTCAGGACCCTAGCAAAACTTCCAACTCCCGTGATCTCGTCCGTTCATATCTCTCAGCGTTTCTTCCGGTTCGGCAGATGGCCGGAGCGCACCTGGCAGGCCAGCACGTCGCAGATCACGCGAGTGGAAATCAAGCTGGTGATCTCGGCCGCATCGTAGGGAGGAGCACACTCGACGATCTCCATTCCGGCGATAGGCTTACTGTCTGCAATAATCTGAAGAAACTTCAGCACTTCGCGCGGCAAGAACCCGCCCGGTTCAGGCCAGCCGGTTCCAGGCACGAAGGCGGCGTCCAAACAATCCACATCGAAGCTCAGCCAGACCGCATCGACGCCGTCCCACGCCACCTCGAGCGCCCGTTTGGCGGCAGTTTCAATTCCCATCTCGACGCAATCGGTGATGGTCATGATCGTCGTTTGGCGTTCACGCCCGATCTTCACACCGGGTCGCGGAGACTGCCAGCCGCCGATCCCGATCTGCACAAGATTCTTTGCCGGCACGTTGGGAATGTTCGTCGCGTGAAACCAAGGTGTGGTGTGCATGCGTTCGTCGAGATCGGTATCCTGCGTATCCACATGCCGGTCGAAGTGAATAATGCCGAGCTTGCCGCCCTTGAGATTCTCGGCCACCCCCCGCACGGTCGGGAAGCCAAGGGAATGGTCGCCGCCGAGCACCACGGGAAACGCTCCGCTGGCATACACGTGTGAGACGGCCTTGCTAACCTGATCGAATGTCTTTTCGATGTTGGCGGGGATGGTAAACACATCGCCGAGATCACACATGGAAATGGATTCCCGCAGATCCACGCCGAGTTCGAAGCTATAGGATCCATACAGGGCTGAAATCTTGCGAATGCCTTGGGGACCGAATCGCGTGCCCGACCGGTAGGTTGTGCCCCCATCGAACGGCGCTCCGAGAATGGCCACATCGTACTGGCCGCATTTGCGGACGTCTTCGACATAGGGGGCTTTGACAAACG
>DATIQH010000272.1:0-8095 GCA_035471155.1 Nitrospiraceae bacterium
AGTGCCAAGCCGATACTCGAGCTGATGAACGCGGTGGACAGCTACATCCCGACGCCGAAGCGCGAGAAGGACAAGCCGTTTTTGATGCCGGTGGAGGACGTGTTTTCGATCACGGGCCGCGGCACGGTGGCGACGGGCCGCATCGAGCGCGGGGTCGTCAAGGTGAGCGACAAGGTGGAGCGGGTGGGGATCAAGGAGACGGCGGATACGGTCGTTACCGGCGTTGAGATGTTCCGCAAGCTGCTGGACGTGGCGGAGGCGGGGGACAACGTGGGGCTGTTGCTGCGCGGACTCGAGAAAGACGACATCGAGCGGGGGATGGTGCTGGCGGCTCCGAAGAGCATCACGCCGCACACGAAGTTCAAGGGCAAGGCGTACATCCTGACCAAGGAAGAGGGCGGGCGTCACACGCCGTTCTTCAACGGGTACCGGCCGCAGTTCTACTTCCGGACGACGGATGTGACGGGGGTGATGACGTTGAATCCTGGGGTGGAGATGGTGATGCCGGGGGATAACGTGAGTGTGACGGGGGAATTGATCAGCCCGATCGCGATGGATCAAGGGTTGCGGTTTGCGGTGCGCGAGGGCGGCAAGACGGTCGGCTCCGGCGTCGTCACGGAAATTCTGGCGTAGTGATTGGCCGGATGAATAGAGGCATGAATGGTTAAGGTTGAACAAAGAATCAGGATTCGGTTGCGCGGGTTCGATTACCGTGTGTTGGACCAGTCGGTGGCGGAAATAGTGGAGACCGTCCGCCGGAGCGGGGCAAAAATTGTGGGGCCGATTCCGCTTCCTACGCGTATCGAGAAGTTTACGGTGCAGAGTGCGACACATGCAGATAAGAAGGCGCGCGAGCAGTTTGAGATCAGAACGCATAAGCGTTTGATGGACATCATGGATGCGACTCCTGAAACCATGGATTCCCTGATGAAGTTGAACTTGGCCGCCGGCGTCGATGTTGAAATCAAGCTCTAAGGGTCGATGACTGGCAAGGAATGTAACGCATGACGAACGGGTTGCTGGGTAAAAAACTGGGGATGACCCAGATATTTGACGAGACGCGGTTTACGCCTGTGACCGTCATTGAGGCAGGTCCTTGCCGTGTGGTGACGATCAAGACGAAAGAGCGTGATGGCTATGAATCCGTCCAGCTGTCTTTTGGCGAAGTGAAAGAACGTAAGTTGTCCAAAGCCGAGCTGGGGCATTTAAAGAAGGCTGAAGCTCCTGCTACCCGAGTACTCAGAGAGTTTCAAAAGGTCGGTGAGGTTGCGGTGGGGCAATCCATCAAGGTCGATATTTTCAAAAAGGGCGACTGGGTGGATGTTGTAGGCATTTCGAAGGGGAAGGGATATCAGGGAGTGGTGAAGCGGCATCATTATGCCGGCGGCCCTGAGTCTCATGGGTCGATGTTCCATCGCCATCCCGGTTCGATGGGCGCCAGTTCCTATCCTTCTCGTGTCTGGAAAGGGAAGACATTGCCTGGACACATGGGGGATAGGCGGATTACGGCTCAGCGGTTGAAAGTTGTTGAATCCAGACCTGATGAGAACTTGCTGTTCGTGCGAGGAGCGATCCCCGGCGCGGCAAATGGGCTGATCATGGTGAAAAAGTCGAAGAAGGGGTAGGGCATGCCCACGGTTGACGTTGTCGATTTAAAGAGGCAGAAAGTCGGGTCCGTCGATCTTCCCGAGGAAGTGTTCGGCTGTAAGCCGCACTCGGCCTTAGTTCATGAAGCGGTGGTGATGCAACGTGCTTGTGAACGTCAAGGTACTGCATCGACATTGCGACGAGGAGAAGTGGCAGGGTCTGGGAAAAAGCCGTGGAAACAAAAGCATACCGGGCGGGCTCGGGCAGGATCGATCCGCTCTCCTGTATGGCGTCACGGTGGGTCTGTGTTTGGACCGAAGCCGCGGGACTATTCCTACAGCATGCCGAAAAAGAAATACCGTGTGGCGCTTCAAAGCGCGTTGTCGGCGAAGTTGGCCGATGGACAGGTCGTGATTGTCTCGAATCTGTCATTGGACCAGCCGAAGACGAAACTCTTGGCTCAAGCGCTGACCAATTTGGGCGCTGAGGCCTATGCCTTGATCGTGGCAGGTGCCGGACATGCCGGATTGGCTCAAGCGGCAGCCAATCTCCCTAATGTGTGTGTGTTGGGGCCTGAGGGGTTGAATGTCTACGACATTGTTCGAGCCGAATTGATTCTGATTCCTGAGCGCGAATTACCTCGAGTAAAAGAGGTGTGGTCATGAAGGCGGATCTTCATAGTATTCTCCTGCAGCCGTTGTTGACGGAAAAGATTACGGCTATGCGGGAAGGCAATAACACCGTAGGTTTTCTCGTTCACCCGGATGCGAATCGTGTCCAGATTAAGCAGGCGGTTGAAACGTTGTTGAAAGTGAAGGTCGAGCGAGTGAACGTCATGAATGTTCGCGGGAAGGTCAAGCGCTTGGGACGTTTCTCCGGAAAGAGATCGGACTGGAAAAAAGCCTTCGTCAAGCTCAAGGAAGGCGAGAAGTTGGAGCTGTACGAGAGCGCATAGTAGGCCTTGCACCGGGCAGATCTCGGTGCGCTGGAAGGACGACTGTTGTATGGGAATCAGGGCATATAAGCCGAGGACACCAGGGCGCCGCGGGATGACGGCGGTGACGACCGAAGAGCTGTCGAAGAAGAGGCCTGAGAAGTCGTTGACGTCCTTCCGCCGCAGTACTGGCGCGAGGAACAATGATGGGCGAACGACAGTACGTTTTCGCGGGGGTGGACATAAACGACTCTATCGGAAAATAGACTTCCGGCGCGACAAGACAGGAATCCCTGGGACCATCGCCGCGCTTGAATATGACCCCAACCGGTCGGCCCGGATTGCGTTGGTGCATTATAAGGATGGAGAAAAACGCTACATCCTGGCTCCAGTTGGTTTAGAGGTTGGGAATGTGGTGCAATCCGGCGCTGGCTCAGAAGTTCGTATTGGAAATGCGTTGCCCTTGTCCAGTATGCCGTTGGGAACCACCATTCATAATGTGGAGTTGAAGCCTGGGAAGGGCGGGCAGCTGATTCGCAGCGCGGGAGGCGCCGCTCAGGTGATGGGTCGGGATGGCGAATATGTGCAGGTACGACTCAGGTCCGGTGAAATGCGGAGAATCCTTTCAACTTGCATGGCCACTGTCGGGCAGGTTGGGAATACGGATCACGAGAACATTAATGTTGGGAAGGCAGGCAGGGTTCGATGGTTGGGTCGGCGTCCGAATGTGCGTGGTGTTGTGATGAACCCGGTCGACCATCCGCATGGTGGCGGCGAAGGAAAATCCGGACAGGGTAATCCCCACCCAGTCTCCCCATGGGGTCTTCCGACCAAGGGCTACAAGACTCGGAACAACAAGGCGACGGACAAGTTCATTATTTCCCGCCGCAAGTAGGAGTACGCAATGCCGAGGTCAGTCAGTAAGGGCGCATTCGTTGACGATCATCTGCTTCAGAAGGTAGAGCGGATGAATCAGAATAAGGATCGAAAGATCATTAAGACGTGGTCCCGACGGTCCACCGTCATTCCAGATATGATCGGCCATACGTTCGCGGTTCACAACGGCAAGAAATTCATTCCTGTCTTCGTAACCGAAAACATGGTTGGGCATAAATTGGGAGAGTTTGCTCCGACCAGGTTCTTTAAGGGGCATGGGCACGCCAGAACAGAGAAAGCCGTCGCTCTCAAATAGAGGGCAGGGTGTGGTCTCGGCGCGCTTGATTGGATAGGGTGAATATGGCTGAAGCACAAGCGGTTCTACGGTTTGTACGGGTTTCCCCAAGGAAGGCCCGCCCAGTGGTCGATTTGATCCGTGGGCAACAAGTTCCCATGGCCTTGGCGATGCTCAGGGGTTTGCCACGGCAGGCGTCAAAGGTCGTTGAAAAGATTTTGCGGTCCGCCGTGGCCAATGCGGAACAAAAAGAGATGGGTGACAGCGACTCGATGGTGGTGTCGAAGGCGTTCGTCGATTGTGGGCCGACATTGAAGCGCTTTCGATCTCGATCACAAGGCCGCGCGAATGCGATTCAAAAACGGATGAGTCATATTACTGTCGCCGTGTCGGTTGCGAGCGTGAAGGAAAAGAAGAAGATATAGGCGGTTTAGGCGGCTAACAAAATTGATTTATTTTTGGTCTGAGCGAGGCGCAAGAAGTTATGGGGCATAAGACACACCCGATTGGATACCGGTTAGGATACAACGTCGCCTGGAGTTCTCGGTGGTATGCCAGCAAGGATTACGCGAAGCTGCTCCATCAGGATATTCGGATCCGCAAGATGGTCAAGCAGCGTCTTTTCCATGCCGGTGTGGCCAAGGTTGAAATCGAGCGATCTGGAGACCAGACTCGGGTGATTATTCACACCGCGCGTCCCGGCATCATCATCGGTCGTAAAGGGGCCGAGGTCGATAAGCTCAAGGCGGAGCTGGAGAAGAGCTACTCCGGTCAGGTCTACATTACAGTGAAGGAAATCAAGAAGCCTGAATTGGATGCCCAGTTGGTGTCAGAAAACGTCGCCACGCAGTTGGAAAAACGTGTGGCATTCCGTCGGGCGATGAAACGAAGCGTGCAATCTGCCCTTCGTCTTGGAGCCCAGGGCATCAAGATTATGGTGGGGGGCCGTCTCGGCGGAGCAGAGATCGCGCGCTCGGAGTGGTACCGTGAGGGCCGCGTGCCTCTCCATACGCTCCGGGCTGACATCGACTACGGATTTGCCGAAGCCCATACGACGATGGGGCAGATTGGGATCAAGACATGGATCTATAAGGGGGAAGTGCTTCCGTTGCAGCCCCTCAATAAAGAATCGGCATTCGACCGCAGACTTGGGTAATTGAAGAGGGTATTGTGTTAGCACCAAAGAAAGTTAAGTTTCGCAAAATGATGAAGGGGCGTATGACTGGCAAGGCCTATCGTGGCAGCCAGATTACCCTCGGAGAATTTGGTCTCAAGGCGCTTGAGCCTGGGTGGATCACCAGTCGGCAAATCGAAGCCGCGCGTATTGCGATCACCCGCTGTGTGAAGCGTGGCGGTCAGGTGTGGACGAGGGTTTTCCCCGATAAGCCGATCACCAAGAAACCGGCTGAGACTCGAATGGGTAAGGGGAAGGGCAACCCGGAATACTGGGTCGCTGTGGTCAAGCCCGGCCGCATTCTGTACGAGATGGACGGTGTAACGCCTGATGTGGCCAAAGAGGCATTTCGCCTAGCATCGCATAAGTTACCCATTGCCACGAAGTGTGTCGTTCGGGGAGAGTTTTAGCGTCGACCGAACCGGGTGTAAGGGTGGGAGCGCATTCATGGATCTAAAGGAATTACGACAACTGACTGGACCTGAGCTGACGGAGAAGACCCAACAGCTCACACAGGAACTCTTCAATCTTCGTTTTCAGCTGGGAACCGGGCGGTTGGAAAATCCTATGCAGGTTCGAAAGACGAAGCGATCCATTGCCAGGGTAAAAACGATTCAACGCGAGCTCGCGCTGGCCGGCAACAATTCTACCGCGGCGAAAGGGGCCTGAGGATGGGAGAGTCAGCGAACAAGCGGCGCGAATGGGTCGGGCGTGTGGTCAGCAATAAGATGAATAAGACCGTGGTCGTCGAGATCGAGCGGTCCGTTATTCACCCACTCTATCGGAAGGTGCTGCGACGGGTGACGAAGTTCAAGGCGCACGACGAGGACAATGCTTGTAAGATCGGTGATCGTGTACGGATGGTCGAGACGAGGCCGATCAGTAAAGATAAGCATATGCGGGTTGTCGAAGTCGTGGAAAAGGGACGAGCTCAGTAGGCCAAGGTCGTGCGAAGGGCAGAGGAAACACCAGGACTATGATTCAAAGTTATACATACATGGATGTGGCCGACAATTCTGGCGCGAAGCAGGCCATGTGTTTTCACGTGCTTGGCGGGACCAGACGCCGGTATGCCTCTCTCGGAGATATTGTCGTCGTGGCGGTCAAGGAGGCCATCCCTGCGGCAACAGTTAAGAAGGGCGATGTGAGCCGTGCCGTGGTCGTGAGGACGACCAAGGAAGTGCGTCGGGAGGATGGGTCCTATATTAAGTTCGATCGGAATGCCTGCGTATTGATCAATAAAGACGGTGATCCAGTTGGTACTCGTATCTTTGGACCGATTGCGCGCGAGCTGCGATGGAAGAAGTTCATGAAAATTATTTCCCTAGCTCCGGAAGTGCTGTAGCAAGGGTGGAGACGGCGGGATGAACAAGCAGGGGCTGAAGAAGAATCGAATTCGTAAGGGCGATGTGGTGGTTGTGATCGCAGGGCGCGATCGCGGCAAATCCGGGAAAGTGCTGTCGGTCGATCCCGGAGCGGGCAAGGTTGTGGTCGAAAAGTTGAACATGATCAAGCGCCACACGAAGCCGAATCAGAAGGTCAAACAAGGCGGCATTCTAGAGCGGGAAGCGCCGTTTGCAGTGTCGAATGTCATGTATCTGTGTCCGGTGACGCAGAAGCCGACCCGGCTGGGCGTACGAACGCTCGATGATGGCAGACGGGTCCGGTTCAGCAAAAAATCGAACGACTCAGTCGAGTAGGAGTGAGGACGCCGGATGGCGAAGGTTGAATCAGGAAAAGGCGGTAAGACGTCGGAACGGCGGCCACCCAAGAAGAAAGAAGGGTCGTCGGCGCCGCAGGCAACGGACCAAGGCAGCGACGAGTCGAAGTTTAATCCGCGCTTGCGCGAGGCCTATATGCAGAAGGTTGTCCCCGCGCTGATGAAAGAGTTCGGCTACAAAAATATCATGCAGGTGCCGAAGCTCGAGCGGATCGTGCTGAATGTGGGGATGGGCGAAGCCATTCAAAATGTAAAGTTGCTGGAGAGCGCCGCTGGGGAGTTAGGTGCAATTACGGGTCAGAAGCCGTTGATTACAAAAGCGAAGAAGGCCATCGCCTCCTTCAAGTTGCGCCAAGGGATGCCGATCGGCACAAAGGTGACGTTGCGGAGTCGAAGAATGTGGGAGTTCTTCGACCGTCTGGTGACGTTGTCGTTGCCACGGATCCGAGACTTTCGAGGCGTCTCCCCAAAGTCGTTCGATGGCCGAGGTAATTACACGCTTGGGCTTAAAGAACAGCTCATTTTCCCCGAGATTAAGTACGACGAGGTCGCGTCCATCCATGGGATGGATATTACGATCGTCACGACCGCCAGGACCAACGATGAAGGCCGGGCTCTGTTGAAGCATTTGGGAATGCCATTCCGGACGTAATGTTAAGCGAAGGAGTTGCAGGTGTCGAGATTAGCGCTCAGAAATAAATCGGCCGTCAAAGCGAAGTTTCCGGTCAGAGATTATCACCGGTGTGAGATTTGTGGTCGTGTGCGAGGATTTTTGCGCCGGTTTCGTATGTGCAGAATTTGCTTTCGGTTGCTGAGCCTGAAGGGGGAGATCCCGGGGGTTCGGAAGTCGAGTTGGTAAAGTATCCGCGTTCTATCTCAACGGGTGGTGAGAGCTATCCGGCCACGCGAGGAATGCTGGCGAAAGGGTTGGTATGGTGACAGATCCTATTAGTGACCTCTTAGTGCGATTGCAAAATGGGTTTCGGCGACGTCACGATGTCGTGAACGTTCCGGCTTCCCGTCTTAAGCGCGAGATTCTCCGGATTCTCCAGAATGAAGGATATATTCAGAGCGTTCAAGCGGACGTTGCAGATGGACATCCTGTGCTGAAAGTGCAATTACGGTATGCGGCGGAAGGGCAACCCATCGTCACCGGTATGCAGCGGGTGAGCAAGCCAGGCCGCCGTGTATATGTGGGGATCAAAGACATCCCGCGAGTCAAAAATGGCATCGGTATGGCGATTCTATCCACCTCGAAGGGGTTGATGACCGATCAGGACTCTCGTCGAGCTGGACTGGGAGGAGAAGTGCTGTGTTCGGTGTGGTAGCAAGTAGAGTGACCAGACTGTCATGGCAGTGGGGTGCTAAAGGAATGAGGCATCGATGTCACGCATAGGAAAGAAGCCAGTCCAGATTCCAGCGGGAGTGGACGTGAAAGTTGCCGGGTCTGTCGTATCCGTGAAGGGCCCTCTTGGGAAAATCGATTGGTCGTTATCCACGGGGCTGGGG
>DATIQH010000273.1:0-1504 GCA_035471155.1 Nitrospiraceae bacterium
AAGCCTCTGTCGACGGTGGCATTGTCAACACTGCCGGTATCGATAGAGGGAGGTTTGAATTTTGGAAGTGTATGTCGGACAACGGGCACCCGCTTGCCCCGATCAACAAATCAGACAAGGGACGACCAAGGAGACCATGAACAGTGTACGTTTTTCGAGAACGTCGATCGTCTTTCTCTCGGCAATCATGATGCATGCGATACCGGCGATATCGGTGTTGCGCGCTGAGGATACTTCACGGACTCCGATGCACTTGACACAGGCGAGCCAGGCGCCACGAAAAGGGCCGTTCCTTGAAGGCTCGCAAATGGTGCGCCCCTCGCCGAAGGAGCGAGAGGCTATCTACCAATTGCTCGCTCTCAAACCACGCCCGAAGACGCTGAAGGATGCCGACATGAAATTCCTTCAGGGTCTGCGCGACAAATCATCATGGTTTGTGATCGAGCGGCGAATGGTGCATGAGATATGGGCCGATGTGAACGGTACGGAGTGGCGCGATACTGAGTGACGGATCGCACAGCAACAAGTCGAACGACCGAAACTTACGAAGTCGGGCCCAGAACCTCCTTAAACATGGCCGCCAGATCATGAAGCGCACGCGAGCCATCCCCGATATAGGCCGACCCGTGCATCGTCGCGAGCGTCTTCGGCCGCAACCAGGCCAGCCGATGGAGCGTCGGCGCCGTGAGCGTCGAGTACGGCATATAGTTGGCCAGCGGCCCCTGTTGATACTCCACAAGCACTTGCCGGCACCGATCCAGCACGTCCGAGTGCGTCGTCGCCTCAACATCGCCATTCTGATGAAATAGATCTGAGCACAAGAGCGCGCCATGGGTCTCTTCGAACAGCAGCCCTGCCTCCCAACAATGCGGCACATGGGGCGTATGCAGAAACCGGAAGCGATATTTCCCGGTCGTCAGCACCTCCCCATCCTGCATGCCCTTGGCCGGCCGCACAGCCACGAAATCATCGATGCTGACCAACTTGCCCACAAGACTGCAGACCGCCGTGGACTCCGGCGCAAGTTGTTGCCATTCGTGCAACGCCCCACATTCATCCGATTCGAGATGGCTGAAACCGATCCATTTGATCTTTGTGGGATCGATCAATGTCGCCACAGCGTCCCGCACAGGAGCAAACATCGCGCGAGGGCCGGTATGAAACAACAGCGGCTCCTCGTCACGCACCAAAAACTGATTGAACTGCAAATCGAACTCCTTCACGAATGTGGAAATCCTGAACAGATCCGGCGCGATCTCTGAGACGGTCGTCATGGGAACCTCCGAAGCATGGGGAGAAACAGAGACCCACCTCTATCGTCTTCTGAATGAGGTGTCAACGAGGGACATGCCGGCGCGCCACTACAGATCTTACGACGAGTTCCGCATTGCTCTTTTCTGCCACCGCAAGCGGAGAGCCTGCTACAACCGGCTTCCCGCGCTGATGCTTACATTTAACCTATCTCTTGGGACAGCGTAAAATCGGAACAATGAAGTGGATCGTC
>DATIQH010000274.1:0-2152 GCA_035471155.1 Nitrospiraceae bacterium
AGGCATTGCGGTAGAGTGCATTCACGACGGCAAACCCCAGCCCGGCAAGCGCCACAATCACAATGAACAACACCGCCACAGCCGTCGCCGTGCCGGTGACGATGCCCAGTTCATCCCGCGCAATTTCAGGAAGAGAGCGGCCATTCCGCCGCATCGACGCAACCAGGATAATGAAATCCTGCACCGCCCCTGCCAAGACCGCGCCGATCACCAACCAAAGAAAACCTGGCAAGAATCCGAACTGCGCCGCCAAGACCGGCCCAAGCAACGGCCCCGCCCCAGCAATCGCCGCGAAGTGATGGCCAAACAACACGTACTTATTGGTGGGATGAAAATTGACGCCGTCATTCAACCGCACAGCCGGCGTCACACGCTGATCGTTCAGCTCAACAACACGCCGAGAAATCCAACGGCCATAGAAACGAAACGCGAGCACATAAATACAAGCCGCCGCGACGACCAGCCAGAGGCCATTCACTTTTTCCTGTGGATTGACAAAACCGACAACAAAGGCAAGAGCAATCGAGCCAAGAACGGCAAGAAATCCCCAAAGCACCAGCTTTAACGCCAACATGCGCGCATCCTAGCATAAAAGGAAGAGGCGGGAGCGACCCAGGTTGCCCTTCGTGCTCGCGCAACGCGCGGCCTGAGAAGGCCCTCGTTCGACGCGCGCAGTCAAGGGCATGCCTGGTCACTCCCGCTTGGGAGGACAACAAGCGAGCTCTGAAGGACCATCATATTTTGCTCGACAGCCGCAGTCGGACCGACAGGGGTGTCCTTCCTAAAGGGACAACGAGCGAGCTTGGAAGGAACATATATATTTCGTTGGACGTGCGCAGTGAGAGATCGAGCAGGCCGCCACCTATAGGAACGGTAACAAGCTAACTTGGAAGGAGGATTTTATACTGACTTGACCTGCGGTTTACGAATCTCCTCCTCCCAGAACTGAGCCAACCCAACAAGAGCCATCCCCACGAAAAAGCGAAGACTTGGAATAACCATGATCGTCACGGGTCGTCTTGGTTTGGGCTGCTCTGGTAGCAGCATGGTAGCACGCCTAAATCTAATGATGCCAGCACCCTCGCTTTAAAAGCTCAAGAGATGGGGTGAACCCCTCTGTTTTAGTTATAATCTGTCTCGGAATGGGACCAACGTCACCAGCCGTTACTCATCCGTAATGTAACTGTAACATCAGAGGGGTATCCTGCGCTGTCGGTGGGGTTCCGCTTAATCGCACCGAACATAGAACTCATTCACTGGTGATGAAGTGCCATCCGTTACATCCAAGAAGATCCTGATCGTCGAAGACGAGACAGACATTGCTCAGTTGGTGAAACTGTATCTTGAGAAAGATGGGTTTCGAGCGACGATCGCCACGACTGGTGCCGAAGGTCTCAAACAGATTAAATCTGACCGCCCCGATATGGTTATTTTAGATCTCATGCTCCCTGAAATGGACGGATTGGAGGTATGCAAGAAGATCCGCACTGCGCCGGACACAGCCTTGCTTCCCGTCCTGATGTTGACTGCCAAGGCCGAAGAGTCCGACACCATCATCGGTCTCGAACTGGGAGCCGATGACTACGTCACCAAGCCGTTTAGCCCCAAAGTGCTGGTCACGCGAGTGAAGGCTTTGTTCCGGCGATTGGAGCGAGCCGAAGACCCGAAACAAACATCCTATGCATACGGTTCGTTACTGGTGGATCTCTCACGACACGAAGCGCTGGTCGACGGCAAAGAAATTCCCTTGACTGCAAAGGAGTTTGGATTGCTCATACAACTCCTGCACCACCCCGGCCGGGTATTGACCCGCGATGTTCTCTTGAATGCAGTGTGGGGCTATGACTACTACGGCACCACCAGAACCGTGGACGTGCATATCCGCCGACTGAAGCTCAAGATTCCGCTGCTCGACACCGCGATCATCTCGGTCAAATCCCTTGGATACAAGCTATCTGATCGAGCTCCTGAGAGGTAACTCTTATCCACGGCCTGTTCAAATGATACGGACATGGAAATGGCGCTTCCTCCTTCCTGGTTTCCTTCTGGGCCTCCTCCTATCTTGCAGCCATCCCCGAGTGGATGAATTCGAAGCCAGTATCGGCCAGATTGCGCAAGACGACTTGATCCGCCGATTCGGCTATCCTCAGCG
>DATIQH010000275.1:0-1700 GCA_035471155.1 Nitrospiraceae bacterium
GATGTTCAGTGAAGCTTTTTTCGGTCAGGGCGCCGAAGAGCTGACGGAGCGGATGTCGTGGCGGAACGTGCGTTCGCATATCCACCTCTCACACATTCTAAAGACGCTTGATTCAGTATAGCAGATGTTGATTGCGCGCCGATGTCGATATCGCGAATCCTTCTTTCGGTATTCACGAGACAGACTTGAGGGTCGGACTAGCAGAACCCGCAGGCTGTTCAAAAAGGCCATCCAGCAAGGCCGCAGCGAGTGAAGGCCCGAGGCGTACCCTCGTGGTACGTTGAGGGTCTGAACGATGCGAGAGCGACGCTTGGGGGCTTTTTCAACAGCCTGCTAGCTCGCACCGCGGCTGTCCAGCACAAAGGTCACCGGCCCATCGTTCAGCAATTCAACCTGCATGTGCGCCGCAAAGGCCCCGGTTTCAACGGGAGTGCCCTGCTCTCGCAAGTCTGTCGCAACCTGTTCGTAGAGCCGTTTGGCTTCATCCGGGGGCGCTGCCTCGTCAAAGCTTGGGCGACGGCCATTCGCCGTCCTGCCCAGCAATGTAAACTGGGACACCAGCAAGACCGATCCTCCGATGTCTGCCAGCGAGCGATTCATCTTTCCCCGCTCATCGGAAAAGATGCGAAGCGCGCGGATCTTTTCCGCCAGATAATGTCCATCGGTCTCTTCATCGCCCTTCGCTACTCCCAGCAAGACCAGGAGACCGGATTCGATCCGTCCCACGGTCTTGCCCTCAACGTGAACCGACGCTCTGGTCACCCGCTGAATCACCGCCTTCATGGCTACGCTCGTCCGGGTCGAAGCATCGACAATGTTCCTTCGAGCGTGAGCAGCTTTCGTTTCGCGGGCAAACCGCACGAGAATCCGCCGAGAGACCTATCCTGCGCCACTATCCGATGGCAAGGGATCACGATCGGCATTGGATTCGCTCCCACCGCATTGCCGACAGCACGAGCATACCGGCTCCCTCCGACACGGACGGCCACCCATTGATAGGATCGAAGGCGGCCGTAGGAGATGCGTCGAAGAGCCCGCCAGACTTTCTGCTGAAAACTCGTCCCCCGCGAGAAGTCCAACGGCAAGTCGAAAGACCGGCGCGTTCCGGCCAGATAGCTGGTCAGTTGTGCCTGCGCCTCGCGCAATCGTGGAGAAATTCGGCCTTTCTGTCGTTGGGCTGAGGGAAGTCCCAATTCTGACAGCACGGCCTGCCTCGAAGCTTTCGGCAACACCACCATGTCGATCCCCTTCGCCGTTTCTGAAACACCCATCCAGCCCCAGGGCGTGCGGAAAACGCAAGCCGTGACGCGTGAGGAATCAGCCGTGAGTCGCTTGAGTGAAGATTGTCTCTTGGTCATGGCCTCAGGCCGCTCCTCGTTTGAGCTTTCGTCTGACCATTCCCCAGACCAGACCGAGTTCTTCGGACCGGAGCAACGCATGGACACCCAGATACCCTCCCACGCTCAATCCAATGGCCACAACGAGCATGGCAGATTTTTCGATCCACTCACCCGGGTGCGTCCAAATCTGCGCCGCCGCTACCCACGCACAGATCACGCCCAAGGGGACGGATGCGGCCAGCACTCGCAACAACGATCGTCCCACAGAGCCCCAATCCACGCCACTCAACCGTCGGTTCAGTACCACGATCAAGATGCCTCCATTGACCATTGCCGCAAGGGCAGTGGCTAAGGCCAACC
>DATIQH010000276.1:0-1539 GCA_035471155.1 Nitrospiraceae bacterium
TCCATCCCGTTCGTCAACCGGACACGCGCAACTTTACGCAGCGCGGAGTTCGGCTTCTTTGGCGTTGACGTATAAACACGAAGACAGACGCCTCGCTTCTGCGGACAGGACTTGAGCGCAGGGCTCTTCGTTTTCGCGTGCGCCAGCTGGCGACCTTTTCTGACTAACTGATTGATTGTCGGCATTCGTTCATCACTCTCGTCTTCGGTACAGATTGACTACTTATCTTTCAACCCTTCAAGGGCAGAGCCGGTGGATTGTAGTGAGCATTGATCGCCGTGTCAAGCCTTCCCTTGTCCTACTTGCACTTATGAGCGAGCAGGCTCTCCCGACTCCGTCGCTACGCCTTCCTGCGTCAGTGCCGCTGCATCCCCTTGGCCAACAATCGCGGGCTCAGGTTTTGGACTCACCACGAAGGTATCCCGATATTCTTCGAAGCCGGTTCCAGCCGGAATCAAGCGACCGACAATGACATTTTCTTTCAGGCCCAACAGATTATCAACGCGCCCGTTGATCGCAGCTTCGGTCAAGACACGAGTGGTCTCCTGGAACGAGGCTGCCGAGATAAAGCTATCGGTCGTCAACGCTGCCTTGGTAATGCCCAACAATACCGGCTTCCCAAGACCTGGCTGCCCACCCTTCGCCAACACCCGCTCATTCTCTTCGTCGAACACCATCTTGCTGACTTGACTGCCCGGCAAGAATTCCGTATCGCCGGGATCTTCGATTCTGACCTTCCGCAACATCTGCCGCACAATGATTTCGATGTGCTTGTCGTTGATCGTGACACCTTGCAGCCGATAGACATCCTGCACTTCATCTACGAGATACTTTTGTAACTCGTTCGGACCCAGCACATCGAGGATGTCGTGAGGGTTGGCCGATCCATCCATCAACGGCTCACCGGCCCTGACCCAATCGCCCTCATGCACGTTAACGTGCTTGCCTTTGGGGATGAAGTATTCCTTGATGTCACCCATCTTATTATTGACCAGCACTTTGCGCATACCCTTCACAAAACCATCGTACGACACTTCGCCATCGATCTCGCTGATGACGGCCGTCTCCTTCGGCTTCCTGGCTTCGAACAACTCAGCCACGCGAGGCAGACCGCCCGTAATATCTTTCGTCTTGGTCGTCTCCCGCGGAATCTTGGCCAACACGTCGCCGGGCGTGACAATGGCGCCTTTTTCAACGAAGATATGGGCCCCTACGGGAAGCAGATAGCGAGCCACATTTGCCGCCGCCGCCACCTTGGCAGTCTTTCCACCCTCATCCTTAATCGACACGCGCGGTCGCAATGTCGCGCCGCTATGTTCGACGATGACCTTGCGTGAGAGACCGGTGACTTCATCGAACTCTTCCTTCATAGAGACGCCTTCGATGATGCCTGATCGTCCGGCATGTTGTCGAGGAGGACCACGTCGGCGCCCTCGGCGAGCACCTCGTCGAGCTGCTGGAGCGTGGTGACCTCGATCTCGATCTTCACCAGCCTGGGCGCCCCGGCGCGGGCGCGCCGAAGCGCCTCGCGGACCGACC
>DATIQH010000277.1:0-6730 GCA_035471155.1 Nitrospiraceae bacterium
CCATGTTGGTCTAAGTGCGGCCGTCGAACGAGGCCCTTCTGAGGGCGCGCGTTCCGGGAGCACAGGACCAACGTGGGTGTCCTTCCATCCCCTTTTTCAACATCCTGCTACATCAACGCGAGCTGAGCCTGCGCCCATGCATTGCCCTGGGCGGCGGCTTTTTCGTACCATCTCCGGGCCTCCGCAAGGTCTTGCTGCACCCCACGTCCGTTGGCGTACAGCTGTCCAAGTTGAGCCTGGGCCCAGGTGTTGCCCTGGAGCGCGGCTTTCTCGAACCATTCCCGTGCCGTTGCGTAGTCCTGCGGCCCGCCCCGCCCCGTGGCATACAAGTGCCCAAGGTTGTACTGCGCCTGCGCAACACCGTGGACTGCCGCTTGCTCCCACCACTGCCGCGCTTTCTTATAATCCTGCGGAACTCCCATCCCATCAGCAGACATTTGCCCGAGCTGGTTCTGCGCCCACCCATGGCCCTGGGCGGCGGCTTTCTCGAACCATCTACGCGCCGTCGCATAGTCCTGCGGCACACCACGCCCGGTGGCATAGATCTGCCCGAGTTGATTCTGCGCCGATGCGCTGCCCTGCGCGCCGAGCCGCATCAGTTGTTGCAGGTCTACGTCCGAGACCATATCCGGTGGGGAAGCCGGCGCACGTCCGGAAGTCTGCGCCATCAAGCGCTGTGTTAACTCAGGGCGATCCAGGCGCTCCTGTTGGACGGCCGCCGTTGGCGGATTTCTCGGCTGGGCCTCCTTGTCATCTGTCCGCGCAGATTTGTTGGGAACATCGTCCAGCACCGCCACAGCCTGGTGAACAGACTCGTTCTCGCTAACGGCCAACGGATCATTCTCCGGAAGTGTTTCCTGTGCGACCGTCTTCGGCGGTTTATTCGAAATAATCACCTTCGAAGGTTTTGTCAGCACGAATACGGCGACGAGGGTAAAGAGTGCGCCTATCGCCACCACGGCCATTCTGGCGCGGGGGAACGGTTGATTTCCTTGAGCCGTTGCGCCGGCAGTGCGGTTGTGTTCCTCTGTCGCTCGGCGCTGGCGCTGGTACGTGTCCCAGCTCTCGTTTTGCGCAGGAGCGGGGCGAATCGGTGCTTGACAGGAAGGGCACCTGACAGGCTCAACAGGCTTTGCACTTCGCGAACCGCAGGCGCGCAGCCAATCGTCATACTGTTGTTTCAATACAGGGTCGCTCAGCGTCTCGAATGCCACATTAATTTTCCCGGACTTCTCCTCTGCCTTTTTCAGAAGCGTGGGCCGATGGTGAAATCGGTCGGGGTGCCAAACTTGTAGTAAGAGCCGGTAGGCCTCCTTTATTTCTTCAGGAGTCGCTGTGTCCTGAATTTCAAGAACGGTGTAGTAGGTTTCCATACTCGATGTTCCAATTAAACGAAATCAGGCCATTCCCACGAACTCAGTGGGAAATCAAAAGGCCACGTGAGTATATGATATCCCAGCGCGGCAATCGGTGAAAAGCACGAGTTCAGTATTGCCTCAGAGTATTTTTGTGGCCACGACCCCTTCCCTCGACTCCCACATACTTCCTTGCTGTTTAACCGTGCCGCTTCTAGAATGGGCGCCATGAGCTGGATTGATGGCGTATTAGGCCTGACAGAAGATCAGTGGATCAAGGTTGGAGTCCTTGGTTCCGGGCTGGCGTGGGCTATAGTGCTGGTGGTGTGGTACATGCTGACGAGGCCGAAGGCAAAGACGAAGTAGTGCGTGCCCGTACCGGCACATCTCCACGTGACCATCTTGTTCAACGACTCTGACTCGACAGTGGCGGCTCAACCGGGCCGGCCCATTCGCCGTCTAAGTCATGAAGGGTCTGATCGTCCGACGTTGCGAGGTAGGGCCCCTCTCCGTCGTCATCGATGAAGTGCAGAACCTTGGCAGTGTTTCCGTCGGATACACCGCGATACCAATACCACCCCGTTTTTGTCGGTTTCTTCGTCGTCCAGTTCACTCCTCCACCTCCCCAGCCCAGCGCAATGAGGGTTTATCCGCACACGGTCCGTCACGGATGATTTGCCCTTCAGTAGCAACCCCTTCTTCTCCAGCTTCTCTGGGTAGGCTTTCATCCTGATTGCACCCATCTTTGAGCCCACGAGGGACTCGATACCACTTCTTACCACCCAGCGCAGTCGATAGTCATGCCCGACCAAAAATATTCCGTCATGTCACCGTTTTTCTCCTCGATTAGATTCCCACATGCCTAAAAAAGGCATTTCCCGGCAGAACACTCGCATTTGACGGCACCATTTTGTCTACAGATGTACAGTGGTACCCACTCAACATCTCCCATATTTCAGCACCATATGGCACGGAAACATTACCAGCCGTTGCAGTGACTGATAATAGATGGTTCCTAAAGTCTTTCGGCTGCATTGGCGAGATGACGTGCAACTGCAATCCTGTCGTTGCAGCTCTAGTAATCAGTTCATTGATATGACGATCCATAAAGCCGTACCCGGCAACGACAAGTATTATGTTCTCGGCTTTTAGAACTTCTCTAAAGATTTCGAAATACCATTTCAGTAGGGGCTCTTTTGCAATGCTGCCAACTTTGTCGTAGCCAATAACCATGGCGTTGCCATTTTGCGAGGATTTCCAGCCATATGACCCATGCAACTTGATGTACAAACAATTTTGCAGTCCGGTTCCCTTTTCCCAAAAATGTTTCTGGAACGTTTCCAGCTGAGCTGGATTTGATATGTCGGTTTCAGGAAAGGCCTGGCCTTGTAGCCTGCCAGAAAACCAATCCGGGTGGCCCAAAGCTGGAATTTGAAACAACCCTGTCCCATGAGAGCCGAACCTCTCAAGTAGAACATCTTGATTCAAAGTGAAGACAAATCCTCTTTCCTTTCCTTCGCCAGCAAAGCGCTCAATAAAGTAGCGAAAGGATTGAATCTGCTGCCGGTTATTATTCAGGTGCGCGCAGATCGATTGATCGAGCTCGCCGTACGCTTCAAATAGTACATTCGTAAAAGCTGATTTCTCGGCAGGGCTATAGTCGCCGCCTGACATAACTAGATCCGTAGTTCAATTCACCACGAAGAATGGTTCGGAGGCGCTGCGAATCCCTAGAGTTAAGCTGATTGAATATAATGGACCACATTTCACTAGCGAGATAGCCGCCGAATGGCTTAGAAAAACCTGCGCCGGTGAGAAGTATTGGACTTTTGATTTGGTAGTAGGGAGCAGTCATCAATTTGGACAGGCTACTTTGCTAGAAGAAAGGTGTCAACGGGGAGGGATTGGATGACGAAACAGGTACATTGTACTTTTTCGGGAGCGTGTTGGTCTATGACACTGTGTCCACCCATCGGGCCCTCCTTTCTCTCAATACCGGAGTGGCGGTCTGGCGGGTTCCCAACGTGCGCACAACTTTCTCACCCGCCCACATACTGACACGCCGAGACGTGCCTGTAGCCCTGGTGAGGGCCTTTCAATCCTTTCTGCCTTTCGTGAAGGGGGTGGCCAAGGCTGCCCTCAACTGCGCGCATCGAACGAGGACATTCTGATCGTGCGCGTTCTGCGAGCAAGGAGGGCACCTGGCCGCTCCCTTCTCCTATTTCATGACCTTGCGTCATCCGCCTGGAGTAGGGTGATGGTTTCGATGGAAGCTTGCAGAATTTCAACCATCCGTCTGAGTTCCAGAAGCGATGTGCTGAGTGGGGGCATGAGGACCATCACATTGCCGATCGGGCGCAGCAAGAGCCCACGGCGTCGCGCTTCCATGGCTATCTTGTGGCCGACCCGCTCTTCGAACCGATAGGGTTTCTTCGTCTGCTTATCCTCTACCAACTCGACGGCCACGATGAATCCCTGTTGCCTGATCTCGCCGACATGGGACAGTTGCCGGAGCGGCTGAAGCAGCCTCGCCAGTGCCTTGATCTTGGGTTGCAGTTTGGCGAGCGTCTTTTCTTTCTGGAAGATTTCGATGTTAGCCAGCGCAACGGCGCAGCCGAGCGGATTGCCGGTGTAGCTGTGTCCGTGGAAGAAGGTCTTGAAGTCTGCGTATGTGCCGAGAAAGGCTCGATAGATTTCGTCCGTGGTGAGCGTCGCGGCGAGCGGCATGTAGCCGCCGGTGAGCCCTTTGCTGATCGCCATCAAGTCCGGCGTGACCCCCTCATGCTGGCAGGCGAACATCTTGCCGGTGCGGCCGAATCCGGTGGCGACTTCATCGGCAATCAAGAGCACATTGTATTTAGTGCAGAGCTCACGAACCCGCTTCAGATAGCCAGGAGGGGACGTCAACATGCCTGCTGCGGCTTGCACGAGCGGCTCGATGATGAAGCCGGCCAGCTCACGGTGACGATCCTTGAGAATTTGCTCAATCGGGTCGAGGCAGGCCATCTGGCAGGAGGGGAAAGTCAGACTGAGCGGGCAACGATAGCAATAGGGCGGGTCTGCTTCGGCGGTGGGGAAGAGCAGCGACTTGAATCGTCCATGGAAGAGATCGATGTTGCCCACGCTGACGGCTCCGACCGTATCGCCGTGGTAGGCCAGCTTCAGATGCAGGAATGTGTTTTTGGGGCCGGCCTCAGGCCGTCGTAGCTGCCAGTACTGGACCGCCATTTTGAGCGCGATCTCGACCGCCGTCGATCCATCGTCGGAATAGAACACGCGAGTTAGGCCTTTGGGTGCGATTCGAATCAAGGCTCGCGCGAGTTCAATTGCTGGTGGATTGGAGAGTCCGAACAGCGAGGAATGAGCGATCTTATCCAGCTGTTGCTTGATCGCTCGGTCGAGCGACGGATGGCGATGGCCATGGAGGTTGACCCAGATGGAGGAGGTGCCATCCAGATACTTCTTCCCTTCCGTATCGATCAGGTAGGAACCTTTTCCTTTTTCGATAATGAGCGGCGCCTCCTGCTCCCATTCCTGCATTTGGGTGAAGGGGTGCCAAAGGTACCGGTGATCCCACTCAATCAGCTGTCGGGCAGATGGTTTATGTGTCATATTCCTGTTGGAGAAGTTGTCAAAAAACTGATAGCGTTGGCGAGTATACGAGGAGGGCGTTTGCTTTGACAACCTTGGAGGCGCTCACTATAATGAATCGATTTTATTGGGGAATGAGTTAGGATTTGCAAAGCCTTATACGCAATTTCTCGATTATCGCCCATATCGATCACGGCAAATCAACCCTCGCTGACCGGTTTCTGGAAGCTACTGGCGCAGTCACGGCCCGAGAATCGAAAGACCAGATTCTCGACGCGATGGACTTGGAGCGTGAACGCGGGATCACGATCAAGGCCCATGCAGTTGCAGTCCGATATCAGGCCAAAGATGGGAAGACCTATGCCTTGCATTTGATCGATACGCCCGGTCACGTCGACTTTACCTATGAAGTGTCGCGCAGTTTGGCGGCGTGCGAGGGCGCGCTCTTGCTCGTCGATGCCACGCAGGGGGTCCAGGCCCAGACGATCGCCAATGTGAATCTGGCGATGGCCAATAACCTGACGATTATTCCTGTGATCAATAAGATCGATTTGGCGAGTGCGGATGTCGAGGGGACGAAGCACTCTATCTCAGAAATCTTGCAGCTCGATGCCAGCGACGCCCTACTGATCAGCGCGAAAGAGGGGAAAGGTGTGCCGGAGGTGTTGGAGGCGATCATTGCGCGGATTCCTCCCCCGGCCGGCAATCCCCAGGCGCCGCTCAAGTCGCTCATCTTCGATTCCTGGTTCGACAATTATCAAGGAGTGATTGTGCTGACGAGAGTGCTGGATGGAGCCCTGCGGCCTGGGATGAAGATCAAAGTCATGTCGAACGACCGGATGTTCGAGGTGATGGAGGTCGGCCAATTTACGCCGAAACGGGTGAAAAAGACTGAGCTGTTGACCGGCGAGGTCGGATACCTGTGCGCGAATATGCGGGAAGTCGCGGATGTAAAGATCGGCGATACGCTCACGGATGCGGTCTCGCCGACGAGCGCGCCCTTCCCTGGCTATAAAGAAGTAAAACCGTTGGTGTTCTGCGGCCTCTATCCCACCGACACGGGCCGGTACGAAGACCTGCGCGACGCGTTGGTGAAGCTGCGGCTGAACGATTCTTCGTTCGTGTATGAGCCGGAGACCTCGCTTGCGCTCGGGTTCGGGTTTCGATGCGGCTTCCTGGGTCTGCTGCACATGGAGATCATTCAGGAGCGGCTCGAGCGCGAATATAACCTGACGCTTCTCACCACCGCGCCGACCGTCGTCTATCGCGTGCTGACAACCAAGGGTGAAGTGCTGGAGGTCAATAACCCGACGCAACTCCCGCCTCCCAGCAGTATCGATTCATTTGAGGAGCCGTTTATTCTGGCGTCGATCATTACGCCCGAACGGTACATGGGGGCGATTCTCCAGCTCTGTCAGGAACGCCGCGGTATTCAGCAGGGCATGCACTTTCTCGACCCGACGCGGGTGACGATCAGTTATGAATTGCCGCTCAACGAAGTCATTCTCGATTTTTACGATAAGCTGAAGTCGCGCACGCAGGGCTATGCCTCGCTCGATTATGAGCTGCTGGGCTATCGCGAGTCCGATCTCGTAAGGCTCGATATTCTCTTGAACGGCGAGGCAGTCGATGCCTTGTCGTTTATTACCCATAAAGATCGGTCCATTCAGCGTGGACGCCAGCTCGCCGAAAAGATGAAGGAGCTGATTCCACGGCAGATGTACGAGATTGCCATTCAGGCGGCGATCGGGAGCAAGATCATCGCGCGCGAGACGATCGGCGCC
>DATIQH010000278.1:0-3374 GCA_035471155.1 Nitrospiraceae bacterium
GTCCTCGGCGAAGAGCCGGGCTTCGATCGCATGGCCTTCCATGCGGATCTTCTCCTGCGTCAGCGGCAGCGGCTCGCCGGCGGCAACCCGCAGCTGCCATTCCACCAGGTCAAGCCCGGTGATCATCTCCGTCACCGGGTGTTCCAACTGCAGGCGCGTGTTCATCTCCATGAAGTAGAAGCGTCCGTCCTGTTCGGCGATGAACTCCACCGTGCCCGCACCCGCGTAGGCGATGGCTTTGGCTGCGGCGACCGCGGCGTCTCCCATCTCCTTGCGTCGTTTTTCGGTCATGCCCGGCGCGGGGGCTTCCTCGAGTACCTTCTGGTGGCGACGCTGCACCGAGCAGTCGCGCTCGAAAAGGTGCACCACGTTGCCGTGCGTGTCGCCGAAGACCTGGATCTCGATGTGGCGCGGCCGCTGCAGGTAGCGCTCGAGCAGGACGCAGTCGTCGCCGAACGAGGACTTGGCTTCGCGCCTTGCTCCCTCCAGGTGTCGAGAATAGGAATGGGGAGCAAGTTGAGGACGCCAAGATTGATGCTCAGAATCGCGATAAGAAAGATCACACTTGAGGCCCCCTGCGCGGCGGCTTCTCCGGATATATTGGCGATCGTCAGCGGGCCGCCGATGTTCTTGCTGGAGATGTCTCCCACGACCATTTTGTAGAGGCCGACCGCAGTCAATTCGGTCCAGCCCCATGTGGCTCCCAAGCCGTCGTAGAGCGACAACAGCGGGGTGCTGGAGCGCATGATCGAACGGCCTGGTCCCGAAATGCCGATCTTACCGACTTCGACCGATTGGCCGTTGACCATGACTTTCTCAGCCGAGGGTGTCACGGCCAGGGATACTCGCTGTCCGTCACGCAAAACCTCTATCTGTAACTGGTGATTGGGGTTTTCTTTCACGATGCCGGTCATCTGAGACCATGTATGGATCGTTTGGCCATCGATTTTGCTCACATGGTCTCCGGCTTGAAGCCCGGCTTTCGCCGCCGGAGAACTTTGCATGACTGACGTAACGAGAGGCTGTGTTTCCTCGACGCCTAGGTAGTATCCTGGCTCTTGCGCCGAGGCCTGTGGTCCTGGCGGAGTGGTGGGTGTGACCGTCAGTGTTTTGATCTGTTCGCCTCGTTTGATCTCTAGCGTCAGCGCCTGCCCTTTGCTCTTCGACACCGCGTCGAAGAGCTCTGTTCTCGTTGAAATGTCTTGTCCGTTGACCCGGCTGACATGATCTCCGATCTGGATGCCGGCGGTATCGGCTGGAGACCCTGGCGTCATCGCTTCGATATCGGGGGAGAGATCCTGGAACGTCGGGACGAAAAGCGGTGCGCCGGTTGCGAGCCATCCGGCAAAAATAAAATAGGCCAGAATGAAGTTAAACCCAGGGCCGGCGGCGACGATCAAGACTTTGCCCCACAATGATTTATGTGCAAACGACCGCGCACGATCCTCCGGTGTCGTCGCCTCGGTCTCATCCTCGCCAAAGAGTTTTACGTAGCCACCGAGCGGAATGGCCGAAAGGAGATATTCCGTTTCACCCATTTTTCGGCCGAAGAGTTTCGGGCCGAATCCAAGAGAAAACTTGAGGACCCTGACGCCGACCCATCGAGCGGCCAAGAAATGCCCGAGCTCATGGAACGCGACGAGCACGCCCAGAACAACCAGGAACCACCACGCCTTCTCCAGTAACAACCAAATGGAATTGGAGGACCAGGTAAATGCCATGAACACAGTATATGCTCCTTCGTGTTGACCTAGCGGGTCAATGCTCCGACCAACGATTCAGCCTTCTCTCGGGCCCACCGGTCCGCTTCCAGTGTGTCTTCCAATGTCGTGACGTCCATGGTGGTGTGGCATTCCATGGTGGCATGAATGATTTCCGCAATGTCGGGGAACCGGATACCCCCATTCAAAAATGCTTCGACGGCGATTTCATTTGCGGCATTCATTGTGGCCGGCATCGTACCGCCAATCCGCAGGGATTCATAGCCAAGACCCAAGCAGGGAAACCGGTCGTGATCCGGTTTGCAAAACGTCAGCGTCGCGATCTCCGTCAGGTCCAACGAAGGCAGATCCAGAGGCATGCGCCCCGGATATCTCATCGCATAGGAAATAGGTGTTCGCATATCAGGCAATCCCAATTGCGCGATCATTGAACGATCCTGATATTCTACCAGAGAATGAATGATGCTTTCCCGATGGATCATGACCTCGATTTGAGATTCGGGGATATCGAAGAGCCAGCGGGCTTCGACGACTTCGAGTCCTTTGTTCATGAGGGTGGCGGAATCGATCGTGATTTTGGCGCCCATCTTCCAATTGGGATGTTGGAGCGCCCGTTCGGGTGTGACGTCTTTCAATTCCTCTCGGCTCAGGGTCCAGAGGGCTCCTCCGGACGCCGTCAAGATCAGGCGGCGGACGTCCTCTTTGCGATGGCCTTCTAACGATTGAAAGATCGCGCTGTGTTCGCTGTCGACCGGAAAGATGCGTACGTTATGACGCCGCGCTTCGTCCTGCATCAGTTTTCCCGCCATGACCATCGGCTCTTTATTGGCCAAGGCGATTTGCTTTCCGCTGCGGATGGCTGCGAGGGTGGGCACGAGACCGGCCCCACCGACGATGGCGGAAATAACGAGTTCCGCTTCGTGGGCAGCGGCGACCTGAATCAGGCCTTCCTGCCCGGATAAAATTTCGACAGGCAGTTCCGCACAGCGATCCCGGAGTCTCGCGGCAGCGGAGGCGTCCGATAGAGCCACGATGCGGGGCTTGAACCGGCGGACCTGTTCCTCGAGTTTTTCATCGTTGCTGCCGGCCGTCAGTCCTATCACGCGGAATTCTTCTGGGAACCGGTCCACGATATCTAAGGTGCTGGTCCCGATCGACCCAGTCGATCCAAGGATGATGATCGTTTTCATAGGGGCTCCTTCACTCCATGACTCGTAACCGGCTCGCAATCGTTACATAGTAGTAGAAGACGGGGGCTGTGAACAAGAGACTATCCAGACGGTCGAGCATACCTCCATGCCCCGGCAGTATCCCGCCCGAGTCTTTCATGCCGACGCTGCGTTTCATGGCCGATTCAGCCAGGTCACCCCAGAGACCTGTGATCGTCAACAGGGCACCCAGGATCAGGCAATCAAGGCCGGACAGCTCAGGGAGAAACCACCAACGAGCTGCATACGCGACGATTATGGCACTAATCAACCCTCCTACCAAGCCCTCGAACGTTTTTTTGGGACTGATTGTGGGGGCCAAACGATGTCGCCCATAGAGTGTGCCGACATAATAGGCGCCGGTATCGGACGCCCACGTGACCAGGAGGAGAAAAAAGATCAGCCATTCACCCTGAGGCAGGAGCCTCGTCATTGAGAGCATACC
>DATIQH010000279.1:0-7251 GCA_035471155.1 Nitrospiraceae bacterium
ATAGCGACCCCATCCCCTGCCGACTGTAATCGGACGGTGACAGCTCCACCGGACGGCGTGTAGTGCAGCGCATTCTCGAGGAGATTGATCAACGCTTGCTTGAGCCACTGCGCATCGCCGAGGACTGGTGGGACCGATTGAGATTCAAACGACAAGGTGATTCGACGGTCATCGGCGAGCAAAGTCAGTTCTTCCACCAGATCTTGAATCAAGGGTTCTAGGGCGAGCGGCACGAGGAGAACCGGAGGCTTGCCGCTCGTGAAGTTCGCGAGAGTCAACAGGGAGCGGGTCAGGGCGATGAGCCGTCCCACCTGCTCAAGGTTGTTGATGAGGGCTTCGCGATACTCCTCCGTGGTCCTGGCTTTCATAAGGGCGACATCCAGATTGCCCTGCAAGATGGTCAAGGGGGTTTTCATTTCGTGAGCAGCGATGTCGCAAAATCTCCGCTGAGTTTCACCGCTCCGTTGGAACCGGTCCATGACGGAGTTGAACGCCTGGGTGAGACGACGGAATTCCTGGTAAGGCGAATCCAGAGTGAGTCGTTTCCCCAGGTCAGCTTCGGACATCGTCTCGGCGCCAGTACTCAACACTTCGATCGGCGTCAGCATTTGCTTGGCCAGCCACCCACTGCTCGCCCAGGCGATGAGAAGGATAGCCCCGGATCCAAGGGTCAGTAGAAGTACAAGACCGTTCAGTGTCTCTCGATACACAAGCATGGAGGTTTCCGCATGCAGAATGTACCGTACCTGACCATGCATTCGGATAGGGAGGAACAGATGACGAATAGGCGTGCCATCGGCGGATTCAACGGTTTCAAACACCGTGTTTCCACTACGCACTCTTTCAAACACCGTCTCGTCCGGCGTTGGATGCTGTGCGACTCCTTCTGCGCCTTTCCAGAGCACCCGGCCATCCGGCGAGAAAACAAGAAGCGAATGGGTGGCCTCCTGTAAGCCGTGGTGTTCACTCCCGCTTCGGCTCATCTCGGCAGCAAGCGTAAAATTCTCGCCGGACTTCTCGATAATGTTGGGGTTCTGCTCAACGATCTTGGCCATCGTCTCAGCCAAGGCCAACAGCCGGCCATCGACAAAGCGGTGCAATAACGCCTGGCTTCCGATGTATACGAGAGCGGAAAACACCAGGAGGAGTCCTGCCATCAGGAGGAGCGTGGACTGGCGGATCGAACTCTGCAGAGACTTCATGCGATTTATTCCGGCTCCTCGATCATATACCCTGCACCGCGTACCGTGGCGATCAGCGGGGAAGAAAAGTCTCGGTCGATCTTCGCGCGCAGGGCCCGAATATGGGCATCCACGATGTTCGTCATGGGGTCGTAGCTGATGTCCCACACATGTTCGATGATCGCCGTTCGCGTCAAGACTCGATTCTTGTTTCGCAAAAGAAACTCGAGCAGGGCATACTCTTTATTCGTCAGCGAAATTTCCCGCCCCGCCCGCCAAACACGGTGAGAGGCCGGATCCAGCTCCAGATCCACGGCTTTAAGTCGAACCAATTGTTGCGGCCCTCCCCGGCGCAGCAAGGCCCGGATTCGAGCCAGCATTTCTGCGAACGCGAACGGCTTTGGCAGAAACTGATCCGCGCCGGTGTCAAAACCCGATATCTTAGCCTCCAGGGTATTGCGCGCAGTCAACAACAAGACCGGAGTCATGTTTCCCTTGGCCCGAACACGGCGGCAGAGCGTGAGACCATCGAGCTTTGGCAACATGATGTCGAGGATCAAAAGATCGTACGGGTTCGCCAAGGCCAATGCCAGCCCTTCTTCACCATCGGCCGCAAAATCCACCGCGTACTGCTCTTCCTTCAACCCTCTGCGGATGAACTGCGCAAGGTTCAGGTCGTCTTCAACCAGCAGTATTCGCATGAGGTTCCCTAATTCCTATATTTGGGGTGACCGGCAAGGCCGACAGTCCAATATCAACTGAACCAGTCTCTTGCTCTCGACATTATGACACCCCTCACACGGCAGGTCACCCGCCTGCGCAAGAAGCCGTGGAGGAATGCGCAACGGGTGTCCTCCGTAGCCTTGGCGAAGGAAGACAGGTTTCGGCGGGTTCCGCCGAAGTGGCAACAGGAACCACGGCTGCCCGTCCCCGCAGTAGTCTGCTACGAAGGATGGAAAAACAGTGGGGCTCCTCTTAGCGTTTGTCCATCTGAAATCGTACGCGAGATACGCAATGCGTGCGCGACAGGCGCGATCCGAAGTTCGAAGGTTGAAGTCCGAAGGTCAGAATTGAGTTCCAAATCCGCTAGTCTTCAGCCTTGAGACCGCCCCATAGGTATGCGTGCGATGATCGCCTGACGGATGCGCGCTTCCATGGTCGGATTGCGGTGGGCGGCATACACTGCGGCCAGCCGGCTGATCATCGAAGGATCTCGCTGTAAGCGCCGACCGAGTTCTCGGGTATTCTGTTGACTCCATTCACGAGCGAGATACACCAGCATGGCGCGGGCGGGGCCCAGGGCGCGCTGCCGCCCTGGACTCACAATCTCTCTGGGCGTGGCTGCATGCGCAGTGGCGACGGCGGCAAGCAGGGTTCCAAAGGCGACCCGTTGCGGGCGAGCGATCACCTCACGCATCGCGGAGGTGCGACGATCTGCTTCCTCGATAAAACGTTCGTCCCCGAGAAACCGTTGATCCACCGTCTCATAGAATCGGTCCTGATGCCCCTGTGCAAGGCCCTCCTGCATAAACCGCCGATAGGCCTGTCACGCGGGGCCGATCTGCCGATGAAACGATCGCAAGACGGGCTCGGTGCTCACCTGCACCGGACTGGATCGCCCCACATAGGCGGCATGACTGCTCCATCGGTATGTCCACGAGCTCACTGGTTTACGAATCCTGGCGGGGTTGAGATGGAGATACCGCACCAGTTCGAGGAGATAGGATTCACGATCGCACAAGATGGCCTGATACCGCCCCTGAAAAACATGGCCACTCTTGTCGTAGCGGCGATTGTAGTACTGACTATAAGTGAACTGGAGTGTCTGCATCGTACGCGACAGAGGCTGATCGCCTATCTCCAACAGGAGATGCACATGATTGATCATCAAAACATAGGCATGCAGCGTGACGCCGTCGCGATGGCGATAGCGTTCCAGGCGATCGAGGTACGCGTGGTAATCGGCCTCGTCATAGAAAATCGTGGCTCGCCGATCGCCGCGGGCGATCACATGGTAGAACGCACCAGAGAACTCAATGCGCGGTTTCCGAGCCATGCGAAGGAGCCTACGCACCGACGCCCAATAACTCAATACTCATGCCTGTCCCCATTTCCCCTATCCCCATGATGCTGAGTATAGTCCTATATAACGAACCCGATGCGCGTTCTTATATTTGCAGTATGGCGGTGAGGGGTTGGAGCCGTTACTCTTGCTCCGCGTGTCCCTTGTGTAGTATACGGTATCGTCGTATGCGTAATCATAATTCGACTACACATTGCAATCTCGATGTGTATTCGTGAGGTGCCATGAAGATCCAGGTGGAGCTGGGTGAAGTCGCGCAGAATATGCGATTAGTCGCGGCGCTACAGGCTTCAACCTTAATGAGCGCCATACCCGGCGAGGATGGCGAGCTTTCATTTAATTCATGGAGAAACGATGATCATGTTACGAACTAAGAGCGGCATCATGCTCATGGGCCTGATCCTTTTATTTGGCATCTACGGGTGCTCAGCTTGGAGTCCCGGCAATCCTTCGACACCACCGGTGAAGTCTGCGGGGACGGACCTGACCCCCAGGCCAGCAGGCACAGATTCTAGAGGGGGATTGATTTTCCAGAAACAGGCCGATCAGCATGAGCGTGCAGTCGAGCGAAAGTGACGGATATGATTACGTCGCTCGGTGGGTTTTGTCATCGATTTGGGTTAGGCATGACTATTGGCTTATTCATGACTGACGCGAGAGAAGCGGTTAGCGGAGACGTGCCTAGCTCGCATTATTCATGACTACTTCTGCTGCAATCGCCGATCCGCTGCCACGACGTTCGGTCGGCGGGCTCGCCCCTCGGACCTTCAAGGTACTGCACGAGTAGGCCTCAGGTGCTAAGGCTCCGCGCGCCGCTCTCACAACGCGGCTCAGCAATTTCTCGACGAACTGTCATGAATAAAGTGGGCTAGGTCGTCTCGCCCTGGTTTAAGAGCGTGAGGAGTGTTCGGCTGCGATCGTCGAGCGAGACCCTTCTGAGGGCGCGCGTTCTGGGAGCACAGGACTAACGGGGGTGTCATTCCGCCCCCTCATCGTGCGCGTCCCGCGAACAAGAAGGGCTTCTGGCCGTTCCTCCTCTTCTCTCCGATCACGCTCGGTGCCTCTTCATTGTGCGCGTCGAACGAGCACCATCCATCAGATAGATCCTTCCAAGCTAGCTGGTTACCTCTCTAAGGATGGCGGCTGATTGATCTTCCACTGCGCGTAACTTTCTCACCCGCCCACTTACTGGCAATTATTTTTACCCACCCGACCCTCCTATTGCTTCGCAATCGATTTCCCGAGACGCGCCATTAGCCCGAGCGACGGCCCTATCATTCTCTGCACTTCTCCTCAGGGGAGTGGCCGAGGCTGCCCTTTACTGCGCGCATCGAACTACACCATCTATCTAATTGATCCTTCCAAGCTCGCTCGTTGTCTCTCCAGGGATGGGGGCTGATTGATCCTCCACTGCGCGCGTCCAACGAGGGCCTTCTCAGGCCGCGCATTGCGCGAGCACAGAAGATCATCAGCCTCCATCCCCTTCCGTTTGACTTCATCTCCCTGCCCTCCTAGAATCCCGCCATGGCTTCGTCCTTCGTTCATCTCCATCTCCATACTCAATTCAGTCTGCTCGATGGCGCGAATCAAATCGAGCCGCTCATCCAACAGATCAAATCATTCAAGCAGCCGGCTGTGGCCATGACCGACCATGGGAACATGTTCGGGGCCATCGAGTTCTACCGCAAAGCCAAAGAGGCAGGCATCAAACCAATCATCGGCTGCGAAGCTTACATGGCTCCTGGCAGCCGCTTCGCCGCCAAAGACAGCGGCCTCGCCCACAACGACTACTACCATCTCATCCTCCTGGCTCGAAATCTGACCGGCTATCAGAATCTCATCAATCTTGTAAGCAAAGCATACCTTGAAGGATTCTACTATAAGCCTCGGATGGATAAGGAAATTCTCAAAGAACATCATGAGGGACTGATCGCCCTGTCAGGCTGCTTGAGCGGGGAAATTCCATACCTGATTGCCCAGAAAGATATGGCCGGCGCCATGGCTGTGGCTGGGGAGTTTCAGGAAATATTCGGGAAGGAACATTTCTACCTTGAGGTGCAGGCAAACGGGTTGGACCACCAGCGAGTCGCGAATAGCGGCCTGCTCGAAATCGCAAAGAAAATGGACATCCCGTTGGCCGGCACCAACGATTGCCATTACCTCAAGAAAGAAGATTTCCGTCCACACGAACTGATGCTCTGCCTGCAAACAGGCAAAACCATCAGCGACCCGAATCGCATGAAGTTCGATACGGATCAACTCTATGTGAAATCGACCGAAGAAGTCTCGGCCGCTTTTATCGAGTTTCCCAATGCCGTCGCCAATACCTGCCGAATTGCGGACAACTGCGATCTCCAACTGGCGCTGAATAAAACGTATCTCCCGCAATACAAAGTTCCCGATGGGTTCACCAGAGAAACTTATCTGGAGCGTCTGACGCTGGACGGATTGACCGCCAGATTGAAAGAGCGGCCCAGCCAGATCCTGCCGGCTGCCTATGAGCTGCGCCTGCGCGAAGAACTGACGATTATTTGCTCAATGGGGTTTGCGGGCTATTTCCTCATCGTATGGGACATCATCAAATTCGCCCGCTCGCGCAACATTCCGGTCGGACCGGGCCGAGGCTCGGCCGCCGGGAGTCTCGTCGCCTATGCGCTGCGCATCACGGACCTCGATCCCCTTGTCTACACGCTCTTGTTCGAACGGTTCCTCAATCCCGAGCGTGTATCCCTTCCGGATATCGACATGGACTTCTGTATGGAACGGCGGGGCGAGGTCATCAACTACGTGGTCCACAAGTACGGCAAGGACCACGTCGCCCAGATCATTACGTTCGGGACGCTTGGAGCCAAGGCCGCGATCCGGGACGTAGGCCGCGTGCTGGAGATTCCCTACGCCGAAGTCGATCGCGTCGCCAAGCTCGTCCCGAATCAACTCAACATCACGCTCCAGCAGGCACTCGATCAAGAACAGAAACTGCGCGATCTCGTCGAGACCGATACCCGGGTGAAAGAATTGATGGGCATCGCCCGTTCTCTCGAAGGACTGGCCCGCCACGCCTCGACTCACGCAGCCGGCGTCGTGATTTCGGAAGGGCCGCTCACGGACCATGTGCCGCTCTACAAAGGAGCCAACGACGAAATCGTCACCCAATATTCCATGGGAGACGTCGAAAAGATCGGGCTCGTCAAATTCGATTTCCTAGGTCTTAAAACCCTCACCATGATCAAGCGCGCGGAAGATCTGATCAATCATCGGCATCCCGGCAATCCGCCCTTGGTCATGGAGCAGGTGCCGTTCGACGACCCCAAGACCTTTGCCCTCCTCTCCACAGGCAAGACGATCGGCCTCTTCCAGCTGGAAAGCTCCGGGATGCGCGACCTCCTGACCGGCCTGAAACCCGACCGCTTCGAGGACATCATCGCCATCATTGCGCTCTATCGCCCTGGCCCGATGGATCTCATTCCTGACTTCATCAAACGCAAGCAGGGCAAAATTCCAATCGTGTATGAAGTGCCTGAATTGGAGCCGATCCTAAAGGACACCTATGGGGTCATCGTCTACCAGGAACAGGTGATGGCGATTGCCAACAAAGTGGCGGGCTTTTCGCTCGGCCAAGCGGATATTCTCCGGCGCGCAATGGGTAAGAAGAAGCCGGAAGAGATGGAAAAGCTCCGCGCGCAGTTCCTGGCCGGCGCCAAGGCCAACAAGATTCCCGACAAGAAAGCGGACAAGCTCTACGAACTGATCCAGAAGTTTGCAGGCTACGGGTTCAACAAGTCGCACGCTGCGGCCTATGCCGTCGTCTGTTATCAGACCGGCTATCTGAAGGCTCACTATCCGACTGAGTTCATGGCCGCCCTCATGACCACCGACATGGGCAATGCCGACAAGATCGTCGGTTACTTCACGGAATGCCGTGACCTCAACATCAAAGTTCTGCCTCCGGACGTGAACGAAAGCCATAAGAACTTTACCGTGGTGGAC
>DATIQH010000280.1:0-11903 GCA_035471155.1 Nitrospiraceae bacterium
GGATGAGCTGGTCTTCGACGGGAATAGTGTGATTCTCGATCACCGGGGTGAGATCATTGCGCGAGGAAAAGCCTTTGAAGAAGATCTGATCGTGGCCGATCTCAATATGGAAGCTGTCGCAAGGACAAGACGAACCGGACGGAAAAAGCCCTTGCCGCGGCGCGCTGCCTCTGCGGTGGAGATCTCTGTCGTGACACTTGCACCCGCGCAAAAAAATCTGGCGCGCGCGGTTGCCGATGTGGCGGTGGCGTTGGACCCTCTGGAGGAAGTCTATCGGGCTCTCACACTGGGGGTGCGCGACTATGTGAGGAAAAATGGATTTACGCGCGCCGTCATTGGCTTGAGCGGCGGAGTGGACTCGGCCTTGACCGCCGTGATCGCCGTGGATGCGCTTGGCGCCGAGAATGTCTGGGGGCTGTTCATGCCGTCGCCCTACACGTCGCAAGACAGTTACGATGATGTCGCCGAATTGGGGAAACGGCTTGCCATCTCCGTCCGGACGATTCCCATCACGACGCTGTTCGACAACTATCGGGACGCGCTCGCGGAGACATTTGAGGGGCATGTGCCCGATACGACGGAAGAAAATCTCCAAGCCCGCATCCGGGGCAATCTCCTCATGGCCTTCTCCAACAAGTTCGGCCATCTGGTGCTGACCACCGGCAACAAGAGTGAGATGAGTGTGGGGTATGCCACATTATATGGCGATATGGCCGGTGGCTTTGCCGTGATTAAAGATGTGCCAAAAACAATGGTCTATGACCTGGCGCGGCTTCGCAACCTCCGTGGCGCAGCCCCGGCAATTCCCAAACGGACGCTTGATCGGCCGCCGACCGCCGAACTGAGGCCCAACCAAAAGGACGAAGACTCGCTGCCGCGCTACGAGATACTCGATCCCATTCTCCAAGCCTATGTGGAAGAAGACCGGTCTCTTGAAGAGATTGTCGAAGCAGGGTACAACCGGGCCACGGTCGCTCGCGTCATGAAGATGGTGGATGGTAGCGAGTACAAGCGCCGGCAGGCGCCGATCGGGATCAAGATCACCCAGCGAGCTTTGGGGAAGGATAGACGGATGCCGATTACGAACGGCTACCGAAATTCGTAGCAGGATGCTGAAAAATCCCGCCAGCTTCGTTCTCGCATCGTTCAGACCATCAACGTACCCCAGAGGGTACGCCTCGGCCCTTCACTCGCTGCGGCCTTGCTGAACGGGCTTTTTGAGCATCCTGCAAAGAAGGCCCTTTAGTCCTGGCGTGGGACTCTTGAAGGTCAGATCTGATCGGTAAGGAGGATCGTTTAGGACTTCGCAGGGAGTGTGATTTTCTACTTCGGGCTGGTTTGTCCGGTGGGCTGGCTGCCGAGTTGTTTTTGGATGGATTCCAGTTGCTTCTTGAGGAGTTCCACTTCCTGGGTCAAGGCCTCTGTGTTACGAACCTGGGCTTCGGCAGCGCGAACTCTAGCTTCGGCTGCCCGAAGGGCTTCTACCGACTCGTTAACCGAAACTGTCCCGCTTTCCATCTGAGGTGCAGCTTGCCGCTTGGCTTCAAGATTCCTCCAGGCCTGTTCCAGCAGCTTATAATCGATCGCAAGAAACTTGTCGGTTGGCTTTCCCCCTGTCGGCGGATCGAAGGCATCTGGTCGTTGGGCGGCGCTGTTCGTAAACAGCAGGATATGGTTCTGGAGGCCTGTGTAATCGACGGGGCGAGATCGCTGGGTGCTGGGGCTCAAGTCGATGTTTATCCGGCTCGGTGAGTAGCGATACTGAGAGAGGATAAAATACAGTTGTCGGCCATAGGCGTAAAGAGAGCCGGCGGTTGTCTCCGTGGTCGATGACTCTAGCATGGAACCTTTATGCGTCGTCTCAGCACGAAACTCGACACGCTGAGACGGTGATGCCGTACGTAAGCCCTCTGCCAGCAGTGGCGCGAGAAACTGGATTTGATCATCCGAGAAAACTGGGACTGGAGCTGATGTCCCCGCCAGAAACTTCTGGATGCCTCGCTCCTGATATTGAATCTCTATGCCTTTCAAGAGCTGAGCGAGAAGCGTCGGGTCCATCTTGATCGGATGAGTGGCTTGAATAGACTGATCAGGTATTGTCTGCAGAGACACGGTCCCGCGAGGGTCCTGAAAGAGGATTTTGCCGGTCGGGGCGGCCGTGCCGCAGGCAGTGCTGACGACACAGAGCAGGGCCAACAGGATAAGGTTCAGAGAAACCCTGAACCGTGATGCGTGAACCGTGAAACGCGGGTCAGCCGTTGGGAAGAGCGACTGCTGTGATGAAGGAGTCATAGATAGGAAAGAATCTAGCATAGACGATTGGTCAATGCCAGAAGCCTCCCCACCCTAAATCCAGAACAGATCCCATCCGCAGTATACTGCTTTGTCTGCCTCGTCCAATGGCTAGCTTCAGATCGTCCAGCGCGTCACCTCGCCACCACGTCTTCTGGAATGGGATCGGTCACGGCCACGCGAATGTGATTCATGCGAACCGTGTTGGCGGTATTGATAAATTGATTGAGATAGCCGACTTCGGTCAGAATTTGCGGAGTCCAGCGATAGCCGATTCCAGCAAATCCGCGGTTTTGGTCAAATCCTCGCCTCGCTCCCCAGTCCGTCGAAACTAAATTCACGAACATCTCGTCCCACACCATGAGACTCGAAACCGGACGAAACGCGAACGGCCAGTTGGATTTGTGGAACTCACAAAAACGTACTCCGGTATCGCTTCCGTTTTCCTGCCTGCATTCTTCCAGTCGTGTTCGGCTGGTGAAGGCGCCTAGAAACGGCGGCCCAGACCACTGATATTGCTGCCAGATACCCGTATTGCTCATCGGAAGGAACTCGCAAAAGCTGAAGGCGCGCCACAGAACTATTACGAGGACCAGATAAGGCGATCTGATGATTAGGATGTGCTTACGATGCCGTGAGTGAGCGCGTATTTGATCAAATCCGCGGTGGTTTTGAGATTAAGGTGTTCCATGATCTGCGCCTTATGAAACTCGACGGTGCGTGAGGTGATATTCAACCGGTTCGCAATCTCCTTGGCCGTCCGCCCCTCGGCAAGGAACTGCAGAACTTCTCGCTGGCGCGGAGTAAGACCTTTCGATGTCTCCGAGACTGTAGACAGAAAGACATCCACAAGCTCTTTCGTGATCAGCGGCGTAATGTAGGAATAGCCTCCGAGCACGGCCCGTATTGCTAGTTCCAATTCATCCACCGCCGATCCCTTGAGCACATAGGCCGACGCTCCTGCCTCGAAGGCCGATCGTACATAATCCGCACCGGCGTGCATCGTCACAATAATGATTTTGGCTGTTGGACAAATCTTTTTCAGCTGCGCCGCCGTGTCGATGCCATTGAGCAACGGCATGGAGATATCCAGGATGACAATGTCCGGCTGGACGGTCTTCGCGGCAGCCAGAAGCGCATACCCATCCCCGGCCGTCCCGACCAGCGCATAGTGTTCTTGCAGTATCCGGCGAAACCCCTCAAGGACAAGGGCGTGATCGTCTGCCAGCAGGATGCGTGGCTTAGGCATCGCTCCTTCCTAGATCCAATGGAATATCCACCCGGATCTCTGTACCGTGCAGGGGTGCTGACTCTACCTCCAACATTCCCTTTGCCATGCGTACTCGCTCCTTCATACTCAGCAAGCCCAGATGCCCGCCCATCTGATCTCTGTGCGAGGTATCAAATCCCACGCCATTGTCACGGACTGAGAGGCTGACCCCATCGGACTCGCAAATCAGTTCGATCTCCACCTGAGAGGCCTGGGCATGCCGAGAAATGTTGCTGAGACATTCCTGTACGACACGATATATACAAATGGTCAGGTCGGGCGGCAGTATGCCCACCGGGTCCTTATACACATAGGAACACGGGATGCCGGTGCGGTCGGAAAACTCATTGACCAGGCGGCGTACGGCCTTCAATAGCCCCAAGTCATCGAGAATGGACGGATGAAAGCGATAGGCCATTTGTCGCACATCGTTCGAGACAGCGGCAAGGCCGTCGGATACCTGTCGAATCCCATCCCGGAGAGGCTCCGGATCCTTCGACGGATCTTTTTCCATCCGCCGAAGATCCATCGAGAGCATCGCGAGACGTTGATTGATGTCGTCGTGCAGATCGCGGGATATTCTCCGGCGATCTGCTTCCTGCGCCGTCAACAGCTGGCCCGCCAAGGCCCGCAAATCGGCACGACTCTGCTTGAGTTCGCGCTGACTGGCCAACAATACGTCTTCGCTCGTTCGAAGAGACTGCTCGGTTTCTTTATGTTCTTCGATCTCCGTGACGAGCGCTTGATTCACAGCGGCGAGTTCATGAGTGCGAGCCTCCACCCGCGTTTCGAGTTCATCGTACGCATGCTGTAACAGGTCTTCGGCCCGTCGCCGATGCAGGAAGAACAGCAAGGGCAGCCAAATCGCCGTGAGGCTGAATAACCGATTGGTGACGCCCATCCACATTGGCATGCCATCGAGCGTAGGCTTCAGAAAGATATCGGTCATATCGACCACAGAGCAAATTGTCGCGGTGATCAGAGGGCCTTTCCGATATGGCAAGAGAAAGGACAGAATGACGAGCCCACCGTAGAGCACAGAATTCCCGATGCCCAGAGGAAGATACAGATCGAGGACGAAGACGCCGATGCCTAAAACGATGATGCGGATTAGCAGGTGTCTGTTTGTATCGCGACTCATTTCGTTCTTCATCGTTGTCATTATCCACCCGTAAGGAATCGGCAGCAAGAGCTTACACTACGGCTACCTACCGCGAGAATACCCCCTCCCAACGATCGCCGGTGACAGGCAAATCGGACTGTGTCCTGCAATCGAAACAAAGGCTTCAGGCTGGGCGAATGGATCGATGAAATGCCTGTCTCACGGTTCGAACGCTCCGCGATGATGCATTGGTGATGCATCTGCTCACGCACGTGGCTATAATGTATATCGACGATGGATCAGTGGTGAAGCGATATGAACTTCCATTCCGCTCGTCCTGCTCCACGATCTTGTATGAGAAGAGACAGGATAAGGGAGTTCCGGGAGCAGACCATACTGTTGAAAGTTACAGGTATGCCGCGAAATGTTACCAGGGTAGTGTTTTTTAGATCCCCGAATGTATTATAGTAATAGGCTGTTTGATGACTGCGGGGAGACAAGAAAGCCGGCCTGCGAGGGCTGGTTTTTTCCGATATGGGATACGAATCTAGAACGTGTGACTCGTAGTATCGATGAAGAATTCTTCATGATTTTTTCATGGTTTCATCATGAGTATGCGGGTAGAGTGCCTGATTGAAATAAATAAGGGGCACCGGCGACGCGCTGAAGCGAAAATCCTATCGTGTCGAATCAACAACTGAGAGCTGAATCCTGGAACGGAGGATTCAAGGAAAGCAATGCGAGACGAAATTATGGCAGAATGCGGAAGTGAATATTCGGCCTCTTCCAGCGAGCGAGCAGTTCGCTACGAGATCCTGCACGTATCATGCGGCGCTGCTCGTGAACGGCTAGACCGTCACACCGCTTGGGGAAGGCCTCGTACATGAAGCAGCTCGTCGTCATTGCCCTAAATAGGCCCTATACATTCGTGGTGCTGGCCATCCTCATCCTGGTTTTTGGGGCGATGACAGTGAAAGAGGCCCCGACCGACGTCTTCCCAAATATCCAGATGCCCGTCAGCTCCGTAGTCTGGCTCTACGATGGCTTGATGCCGCAAGAGACCGAGGGGCGAGTCACTCGTGTGTTCGAACAAATGTTGACTCAGACGGTCGAAGGCATCAAGACGATCGTGAGCACTTCTTACTTCGGTCACTCCATCATCAATATTTTTCTTCAGGACGGAGTTGATCTGGCCGGCAGCGAGGCCGATATCGTGGGGATATCGCAGACCTCCGTCAAAGCGCTACCGCCGGATGTTGCCGCGCCCATGGTCATGCGACTGTTCCCCTCCCAGGTCCCAGTAGCCGTATTACAAGTCGAGTCCGATATTCAGACACCGGCGGAGCTCTATAATCTCTGCGTCATGCGAATTCGACCCATGCTCGTCACCATACCTGGCGCGATCCTGCCGCACCCCTACGGGGGCCAGGACATGCAGGTCATGATCAATGTCGACCAGCAGAAATTGATGGCCCGTCACCTCACCACGGAAGACGTGCACCAAGCGATCGAGAGACAGAATCTCGTGCTGCCAGGCGGGGACATGAAGATCAAGGAGACCGACTGGCTTGTTCTGACGAACGCATCCCCGTTGAAGATTGAAGAGTTTGACGACATTCCAATCAAGCGAGACGGCAACGCCTTCGTCCACCTGCGCGACGTCGCCACGGTTCGCTTGGCCGGCCGAGTACAAACGAACTCTGTGCTGGTCGACGGCAAACAGGCCGTCATCGTCGTCGTCATGAAGAGCAGTGAGGCTTCGACCATCGATATCGTGGATGGAATCAAAAAAATGATCCCACGCATTGGGGAGGTCGTGCCTCCTGATGTGAAAGTGAGTCTCATCAGCGACTCCTCGGAATTCGTGAAGGATGCCATCGCTGATGTGGTGCACGAAATGATCATCGCCGCCTTGCTGGTCGGCTTCATCGTGCTGCTGATGCTCGGCTCCTGGCGCCCGACGGTCATTGTCCTCACCTCGATCCCGCTCTCCATCCTCAGCTCCATCATCACCCTCCATCTGCTCGAAGAATCGATCAATATTATGACTCTGGGTGGATTGGCGCTGGCTGTCGGCATTCTCGTCGACAACGCCGCGGTCATGATCGAGAATATCGACACCCACCTCGCCATGGGTAAGCCGATAGAGGAGGCGATCATCGATGCCGCCAATCAGATCATTCTCCCGACGTTCGTCGCCACACTTGCCATCACAATCGTGTGGGTTCCACTGTTCCATTTAAGCGGCATTGCCGGTTGGGTGTTCCCGGCGATGGCTGAGGCGGTCGTCTTCGCGATGGTGGCATCCTTTATCTTGACCTACACCCTCGTGCCGACCATGGCGAAGTATATTCTGAAGGTTCATCACGCGACTGCCTCGGACGTCGGTATCGTTGCTCGTTTCCAACAGGGGTTTCAGAATGCCTTCGATCGATTCCGAGATCGCTACGCCGCACTACTTGAACAGGTGGTCGCCCATCGCGTGGGTTTCGTCACGATCGCCATGGTGCTCTCGTTGGGGTCGCTCGTGCTGTTTTACTTCAACGGCCAAGAGTTTTTCCCCCAGATCAGGGGAGGATTGCTGCAGATGCACATGCGGGCGCCGCTCGGGTTGCGGATTGAAGCCGCCGGGCGAATTGCCTCTCTCGTCTCAAACAACATCAGGGAGATGCTGCCCGGTAACGTCGAAACGATTGTCAGTAATTGTGGTCTTCCGGTCGGAGCGCATAACCTCGCATTTATTCCAACCCCAACGATCGGCACTCAAGATTGCGATCTGACCATCGCGCTAAAGGATCATGAGTCACCGGTGTGGGAAATTCGGAACACGCTCCGCAAAGGTTTGTCGGAGCGCTATCCAGGAACGGAATTCACGTTTCAGCCGGCTGATCTGACCGATAAGATTCTGAATTTTGGCTCGCTCGCGCCGATCGATCTGCAGGTCAACGGGCCGGACCTATATGCCAATTTCGCGTATGCTCAAAAATTGGCGGGCAAATTCCGCCAGATCCCCGGTGCCGTCGACGTCTATATCTATCAAACGATGTTTCAGCCGACTATTCTGGTCCAAGGCGACAGGAGATTCGCCCTCGGCATGAACCTGAATCAGAGAGACTTTGGCTTCAACATGCTCCTGGCAACGGCCGGCAGCCAACAGATTGATCAGAAATATTGGCTCGACCGTTCGACACAACAGTCTTATCGACTCAATGTCTATACCCCTCAATCACAGTTGACGAGCGTGAGAGATCTCAAGACGATCCCGGTCGCTCCAGAACACCGCGAGCATGAAGAAGGTTCCGAAGAGACCCTGCAATTGCTCGGCAATATCACCAAACTCTCCTTGATCGGAACACCGGGTGTGGTGACGCATCGGAATCTCCTGCCGATGATTGACCTTTTGGTATCGGCGGAGGGACGCGATCTCGGTGGTGTGCTGGCGGATGTCCGGAAGATAGCGGAGAGCATGAAAGATGAGCTGCCGCGCGGTGCGGAAGTTGAAATTCACGGCCAATCCGAAGTCATGCACGACGCTTTTGTCGAACTCGGTGGTGGTCTCATCGTCGCCATCCTACTGGTCTATCTCCTGATCGTCGTCAATTTCCAATCCTGGCTTGATCCCTTCATCATTATTACGGGCTTGGTGGGCGCATTCGCGGGGATCGCGTGGGCTCTGTTTGCGACGCATACATATATTTCGGTGCCGGCGCTGACGGGGGCCATCATGACGATGGGCACGGCCACCGCCAATTCAATCCTGCTCGTGGCATACGCGCGTGAGCGACTGGCTGTCCACGGTGACGCGCTGCGAGCAGCGGTCGAGGCGGGGAAGGGTCGTATTCGTCCGGTACTCATGACCGCCGCTGCGATGATTATCGGTATGCTTCCGATGGCGATGGCCAATTCCCAGAATGCGCCGCTGGGGCGAGCCGTCATGGGTGGATTGACAGTTGCGACTCTGTTCACGCTGTTTTTTGTTCCCTGCGTCTATGCCATGGTCTACCACCGGAGAACTGTTCGCCAAAAGGAGCATGCCTGATATGAACAACTTGGGTGGGAAGGCTATCCTGATTCTAATCGCCTGCGCGGGGCTCGCGTTTCTCGTTTACCGGTTTGCCGCAAATCAGCACGACGCGGTCGCCTTGCAGAAGGACACCTCGGAAGCGGCCATAACTCCGGTGTCTCTCACGCATGCCAAGACGTCAGCCCCTACCGACACCATTACGCTTCCCGGCAATATTGTCGGTTGGAACGAGGCGCCCATCTATGCGCGTGTCGAAGGCTACGTGAAGGCGTGGTACGCGGACTTCGGCCATAACGTGAAAAAAGGCCAGATCCTCGCCGAAATCACCACGCCGGATCTCGATGCCGAATACCGACAGGCCGTTGCGGATATGGAATCCGAACGTGCCAAGAATGAGCTGGCTGACCTCACCGCCAAGCGCTACCTGGCCATGCGAGAAAACCACGCGCTCTCCGAGCAAGCCATTTCAGTTCAACTCGCGGAGGCGCAGGCCCAGGCGGCGAAACTCAGGGCAGCGGAGCAAAAGGTGAAGAACATCGAGGCCTTCATTGGGTTTAAACAGATCACGGCCCCCTTCGACGGAGTCGTGATCCAGCGAAACATCAATGTCGGTGACTTGGTGAGCAAAGAGGGCAATCTCAATACCCCCAACGCAAAAGGCAACCTCTTTACCGTGGCCGTGGTCGATAGGTTGCGACTCTTTGTGAGCGTGCCGGAAGCCTTCGGAGCCTTCCTTGCTCCCGGTCTGACGGCCGATGTGACTGTACCGCAACTCCCCCATCGCCATTTTACTTTCAAGTTTCTGACCGTGGCGAAGGGGTTTGATGTGAACACACGCACTGCAGTCACGGTCTTTACCATTGACAACAAGGACCGAGCACTCTGGCCCGGCTCCTATGCCAACGTTCATCTGACCGCTCCTGTGGACAGAGGGGTGATGACCCTTCCAACGAGCGCGTTGGTCTTTCAGGAGCATGGTACGCAGGTGGCCGTCGTGGGAGAGGATGATAGGCTTCACTTCAAACCGATCACCGTTGACAAAATCTACGACAACTACATCGAAGTAACTGAGGGCCTCTCCGAGGCGGACCGTATTGTGAATAATCCAAGTGCCGCGTTGCTCGAAGGAGACAAGGTACGAATTGTCACGGCGGCAACTGGGTACGACATCGTTAATCCAACAGCAGCTAGCCCAGTAGCGGGTAGTCCCACAGCGAAACATGTCGGAGGCGATTGAATGAAAGGCGTGCGAATCGGAACTTGTAAGGTCACATCTCTGCCCTGCTCCCTTAGCGACATGGGCGCTTCTGTGCAAACGGCCCAGCAATGACAGACACCTGGTCTACCTGGTTAAGGCGAAGTGGCTTCTTGCTGGTGATCTTCAATCTGTCGGCTTGTAGTTGGTTCCCGGCTGTTGATTTGGCGCCTAAGTATGAGCCGCCACAATACGTCGTGCCTGATTCATGGCATGGCTCAAGTCCCTTCGTGAAGGGGAAGCCGGCGGATGATCAGCTCCGACCGGATTGGTGGAAGCTGTACAACGATCCAGTCCTGGACAGATTGATAGAGGAAGCTATTGCTGCCAATCCGGATCTTCAAGCCGCAGCCGAACGTTTCGTGCAGGCCCGCGATGAGATGATGAAGGCCCGGTCGCAGTACCTTCCTCGGATCGGCACAGGTTTCGATGCCTCACACAATAGACAGTCGGATAACAGACTCTTTCGTCCTGAAGGGGAAGGTGTTCACACCCAAGAAGGCACTGTAGCACTTGGAGGCCTTGCCGCTTGGGAGCCAGATTTCTGGTCGCGCCTCCGGAATGCCACAAGGGCGGAGACCTATCGCGCCGAGGAACGCGCCGCCGATTGGGCGCTCGCGCGTCTGAGTCTGCAGGCAGAAATTGCCTCGAATTACTTCACGGTCCGCAGCCTCGACGCCCAGGAGGCGATCTATACCCAATCGATTGAGCTCTACAAGGATACGCTCAAGCTGACCAAGATGCAGTATGTCGGGAAGATCGCGTCGGCGCTCGACGTCGCCCGCATCGAATCGTTGTTATTCAGCACTGAGACAAAATTGGCGCAGATTCAAGGTCAACGCCAAGTGGGCGAACAGGCCATCGCCATCCTGCTCAATAAGGCGCCTGGTAGCTTCACGCTTGAGCCGGTGGACGAGCTTCGAGTCACGGCATTCACGATTCCTGTCACTCTTCCTGCCACCTTGCTTGAGCGCCGGCCCGACATCGCCGCAAGCGAGCGACGAATGGCGCAGGCGAACCGCGTCATCGGTATCGCCCGTTCCGCTTTTTTCCCCAATGTGTCATTCCGGGCCGGCGGCGGATTGGAAGCCGGCTTCGATCTGCTCAAGCTTGCCAATAGCTTCTGGTCCTATGGCGCTCTTGTTGATCTACCGGTCTTTCAGGGAGGCTACCGACGTGCACAATTACAACAGGCGTGGTCGGCCTATCGCGAGGTGGAGGATCTGTACCGTTCGACCGTGCTCAACGCTTTTCGTGAAGTCGAGAACAATTTGAGTCTGACGAACCGGCTGACGGTCGCTGTAGAACGGCAAACTGCTTCAGTGGGGGCAAATCTAAAGACACAGCAGCTCACTCTTGAGCTGTACCGGGGCGGTCTGGCTAACAGCCTTGAAGTGATTTATGCCCAGCTCGGCACGCTCTTGGCGCGCATCGATTTGGTGCTTATCAAGGCAGACCTGCTGCGATCCTCCGTCAGCCTCGTTCGAGCCTTTGGTGGGGGATTTGATCGTAATCAACTCCCTTCCGATGACCAGATTCAGCCGTTCAATACTTTTCAATTTACTGACCTCGACAAACCAAAGCCGGTGGGGGGGATCGACGTCAATGCAGATGGATCAAAGCCCTACAATGATCTGACGAAACCCCATGTTCCCTGATGAATCGCTCGCAAATCCCGATGCGTTTTATTCGCACCATGACGGATCCTTCTGTTCCCGCACGCATCCGTCATCCCAAAGGGCAGTTGCCACGACGTTGAGCAGGCTGTAATCGGGATTCGCAGTGCGGAAGACCTGCACTGGGTTCGCGCATTCGGAGTAGTCGACGGCGACGCACGCACCGCGGAACAGAAGGAACAGCTTGCAGCGCGAGGCATCCATGTGCTCGAGGCCTACTCGATAGAATCCATCTACTACAATGATGTCCTCCAAAGGCACATTGCCGAACGCCAGGCGGCAGT
>DATIQH010000281.1:0-10173 GCA_035471155.1 Nitrospiraceae bacterium
ACGAAAACTGTCTCTGACCCGCGTATGCCTCTAGCAGGACCATGAAAAAACCTGCCGTCATAAGAAGATCGTTATTTGGTTTCTCTTGTTTATTTGGTTGAACCAGACTAATCATCAGATAACCCGAATCAATTAAACAAACCAGTTTGAACATCCTGCCGTCTCGCTTATCCTGTCGTTGCCCATGCGCAGGCACGGGTCTCATCTGCTGAATGTTGAATGGGAGAAGCGGAAAATTCCCTGTGAAGACACTGACTTCGTAGATTTCATGCGAGTGATTCGGTAAGATGACGTACTCGCAGATCTGATGCGGTTTACCTACCGAGAATAATCGACCCAGGGAGCAGGAGTGGTCCGAACTCGTGTCGCTGTCGCGCTGATTATCATTCTGCTGATCGGCGGCGGCGCGTTTCTTATGTTCTCGACCTATTTGACAGGGGATGATTACGTCAAGGATTTTTTCCTCCAACAGCTGGAACAGGGTATCGGGCGCAAGATTGACGTCCACCGCGTCAAGTTGGTCCTGTTCCCTCGCATCCGATTGGAACTGACGCAGGTAGCCATTCACGATCGGAATTCCGACAACGTCGTATTATCTGCCAAAAAGCTGGATCTGGTCTTGCGGTTTCTTCCGTTGTTGCGCAAACAGGTGGTGGGGAAGCGGTTGCTCATCGAAGAACCGATCTTAACCATTCGGCGTGATCGCAGCGGACATTGGAACCTCCTCGATCAGGTGGCCCAGGGGGGAGAGGCCGATCAGGATGCCATCCAGACGATCGGCCGGATTTTCCGTATCCGCGAAGCGACGCTGGTGAACGGGAAGTTGGTCATCATCGATGACTCGCGCCAAGACGGGACACGGTCGATGACGTTCGAGTCGGTAGAGGCATCGCTCGTCGTTCGAGCAGAGAAGGGGCAGGCAGATGTGCGGGTCGCGGCCAGTCATGCAGGCGGCAAGGGACTCTCTGTCATCTCCCTGGCTGGAGCAATTAGCGCCGCTCAGCGCCAGACTGTGGCGATCGACGATTCCCCCGGTTCGCCGATCACTCTGCAATTCGACGGCACGCTCGAAACGGTCAATCTCGATCTTCGGGAAGCTGCAGATTTTTTGGGACCCCGTCCCGTTCCAGATCAATTGCAGGGCCTTATGAATGGGCGCAGTCACATTCGGGCCGCGCCTGGCGTCGCGGGCTATGATGTCGTGCTGTCTGATTTATCTGCGAGTCTCGAACAGCTGAGCATCACTGGTCAAGCCAGTCTCTCAGGTCTGCTGACGTCTCAACCCACTTTTGCATTGACCGTTGCAGCGTCCCCAGTTCAGTTGAGCCAGTTGCTTAAAATCGTACCGGTCGGGTTGGTGTATCCGCAGTTGCCGGTGGTGATGAAGGACCGGGAGATCGATGGGACAGTCGAAGTAGTCTCCGCGACTGTCACCGGATCGACGGTAGGCACTCAGGTGTCGCTGACAGGGGAATTTCGTGTGCAACAGGGACAAGCTCTGGTCGGTGAGAATCGGATCCCTGCCAAGGATTTGGCAGCGATAGTATCGGTCGAAGCCGGCCGACTCAAGGTGTCGAAATTGACGGGCCTCTATGGCGCGATCCACATGACTGAGAGTAAAGCGCTCATCTCATTTTTGGAGGCCGGCCCTTGGCTTGAGTGGGATATTACGGGGACGATGACTGCTGCGGACCTGGTGCAGCACCTCATGAAAACCGTCAAGTCGGAACAGCTGTCGCATGTGTTGGCCGCTTCGCGCGACGTAGATGGTGATGCCGCTCTCACGTTTCGCATGGTCGGGCCGCTCAATCAGCCTGGCGGCGTCACCTTTGCCGGGGGAGAGGTGACCGTCCAGCGGGTCAGTCTGACCAATCCGTCGTTGCCCGAGCGGCTGACGGCGCTGCAAGGCCGATTTGTGTTGTCGGAAGGCGGGACACAGTTCGATCAAGTCGCGGGAAATTTGGGCGATCTGAACTTGCAGATCAGCGGAGGCATCACGGGGGGCAGTGACAGCGTATTCCAGGACTTCCTGATCCGAGTCAAGGGGGACGCGGGCCATATGGCCAAATTACTGCTTTCGCACAACGTGTCAGCGGAGACATTCGAAGGCTTGATGAACGGCGCCGTAGTCTTCAATGGGCCGACTCGCTCGCCGAAGCTGCGGGGCGAGGTTATCTTGACTGAATCGAAAGTGACGCTTCCCGACTTGATTGAGAAACCGATCGGTGCCGAGGCGGCAGTGGAATTTAACGGCTTGATTTCTAAGGGGGCCGGGGTTTTGCTCGACAGAATTGAGCTAATCGTGCCGCCGGTTCGATTGCCGGTGAAAGGCAAGCTTCAGCTCGGTGAACGATTTTCCATCGATGCGGCGCTTTCAACCGGCACGCTGTCATTGTCCCGCGTTCCCGAATGGATTGCAAAGGGAGGGTTTGAAGCAGGGAATATCGAATTGTCGCTCGATATGAAGGGCAAGGGGTTCGATTGGAAATCATGGAAGAATACCGGCTGGCTCGCGTTGACCAACGGTTTGATGAATGCCAAGGGGGCCGAAGGACCGATCCAGGACCTATATCTGCGGGTCCAATTCCTGAAGAACGGCGCAGACATTAAGCGGTTGTCGTTTCGGTTGCTCGACAGCGACATTGCAATGGAAGGGACGATTCGCAACTGGGCAGCGAAGCCCACGATAACCGCCAAGATTGAATCGAATCAGATGGATCTCGATCTCCTCATCCCGAAAGGCCAACGGTCGCCGATTCGAGAGTTTCTGGAAACCCTTGCGGCCACCAGCAAGGTTCAGGCAAGCGCGTCGATGGCGCGCGGCCATTACAAACACCTTAAATTTGGGAGTCTCTCAGCCCGAATCACGATTCAAGATGGCATGCTGGATTTGGATCGTGTGTCTGGCCAATCGACGAACGGAGAAGTGGCCGGCCGTGTCGTCGTGCAGTTGCCGCGCATGCAGCCCGCCGACGCCGAGCTTTCAGTTCGGGCGACAGGCTTATTGGCGGAAGATCTGCTGAAATTGTTGGGCCCGAAAGCAAGCTTCATGACAGGTGAAGCTCGAGTGACGGGGACGATTCGCGGCCATGGAAAGAACCCGCACGGGGTGTATCCCACGTTGAACGGCAAGATAGATGTCCTGCTTGAAGACGGGCGCATCTTTAAATCCGAAGAACGGGCGATCTGGAAAATCATCAGCATTCTGAATCTGCCGGCGGTACTGCAGGGGAAGGTGGATCTGGAGAAAGATGGGTTGCCCTATAATAAGATTTCGGCGACGGTCCTTGCGCGGAACGGGCTCTTAGAGACCGAGAACCTGATCATCGATAGCCCCATCGTCAAAATTACCGCAGCCGGCAACTATGATCTGCCGACGGATCAAATCGACATGGTCTGGGCCGTTAGCCCGTTTGGTTCCTATTCGCAATTTCTCAAAACGATTCCACTCTTCGGGCGGCTCTTCGCCGGCGATCGCAAAGGTCTTGCGACTGCGTTGTTTTCCGTCAAAGGGTCGATCGCGGATCCAGAGGTGACGTACCTGCCGATGAAATCGTTCGCCACAGGCGTGACCGGCCTGGCGCAATTGGCGTTCGATATTTTGAAGAATACGGTCATGTTGCCGATCGATCTGATGACGCCTGACGAGAATCCAAATGCCGGCAAGGACACCACCGTTCCCGCGCCGGAACCGGTTCCATCCGCGCCTTGACCGACTTCCCCCCTCGTGCTAGATTCCGACCAGCATTTATTATGGCGTCATCCATTCAGAACTCTCAACGTGCCACCGTGTTCATCGCCGCCAGCGAAACAGACTCCAATCTCTATTACGCCACGAAGTTTATCGCGCCGGACCCCTTTATCTATGTGGAGATTAAGGGAGAGCGGATTTTGGTCATGAGCGATCTCGAAATGGATCGGGCGAAGAGCCAATCATCCGTCGATCGAGTGCTCTCGTATTCGGAGGTGGAAGGGCGTGCCAAGACGCAAGGCATCGCTGAGCCGGGTACGGTCGAGGTCGTCCACATTCTATTGCGAGAAGCCGGCATCACACAGATCCTGGTTCCGGCAAACTTTCCTTTCGGGCATGCCCTCAAGTTTCAGTCTCTGGGCTATCAGTTGTATCCGAAGCGAGACCCGTTTTACGAAGGGCGTGTGGTGAAGACTGCCGAAGAAGTCCGCTATATCGAAGCGGCTCAGCGCGCGACCGAACAGGCGGTCGCGGCCGCCCACGACATGCTTCGTCAAGCCTCGATCGAACAGGATCAATTGTGGCTCGATGGGATTCCCCTGACATCGGAACGAGTCAAGAAGCTGATCAATGTGAAACTGATGGAATCCGATTGTGTCGCCCAGCATACGATCGTTGCCGGAGGGGAGCAGGCCTGCGATCCACACAACGAAGGCAACGGACCGTTGCCGGCCCACCGCAGCATTATCTTCGACGTGTTTCCTCGTTCAGCCAGCAATCGGTATTTCGCCGACATGTCCAGAACGGTGGTGCGGGGGACTCCGAGCCCCGAGCTGAAGCGGCTCTATCGGACGGTGTTGGATGCCCAAGAAGAGGCCATCACGAAGATCAAAGACGGGGCGGACGGAAAGAGGATTCATCAAGGAATCTTGAACAGATTTGACAAAGCCGGCTACCAGACCGGTTTGGTCAATGGGCGCATGCAGGGCTACTTTCACGGCACTGGCCACGGGGTCGGACTCGATATTCATGAAATGCCTCGCATCAGCCGAACCGGATCGCTGCTTCAAGAAGGCCATGTCGTCACGGTCGAGCCAGGTCTCTACTATCCCGGTCTCGGTGCCGTACGCATCGAGGACATGGTGCTCGTGACGAAAGACGGGTGCCGCAATTTGACACACTCTCCTAAGACGTTCGAGTTGGACTGACATGAGCTATCAGCTCTCAGCGATCAGCTTTCAGCTCGCTGATGGCTGACCGCTGAAGGCTGATCGCCGCCCATGCGCCTCACCTTCACGATTCAACGATTCAATCCCGAAATCGATTCCATTGCCCACCCTCAAGAGATCCGTCTCGACGTCGGGCGCGGGATGACGGTGCTCGATGCGTTGATTCGCATCAAGAACGAGTGCGACGGGAGTTTGGCGCTCCGCTATTCCTGCCGCTCTGCGATTTGCGGCTCCTGCGCGATGACGATCAACGGCAGTGAAAAGCTGGCCTGCCGCACCTCCCTCCGCAAAGAACTGGAACGGCATGGGCGCATCGCGGTCGCGCCCATGCGTCATTTGCCGGTCATCAAGGACTTGGTTGTGGACATGACGTCGTTCTGGGAGAAGATCCGCGACGTGCATCCCTGGCTGGCATCGGCAGCTCGGCCGTCTCAAGGGGATCTGTCTGCTCGGACAAAGACGCAGGACCATGCCAACCCGCAGTTTCATAATGTGGATGCTTGTATTATGTGCGGCGCCTGCGTTGCCGCGTGCACCGTGCATGAAGTCTCAAAGGGGTTTATCGGTCCTGCCGCCTTGGCGAAGGCCGATCGTTTCCTCTCCGACCCACGAGAGTCCCCTTCGGCAACGCGGGCGAGACTTTCGTCGCTCCAAGACGAGCATGGAATTTGGGACTGTACGCGGTGCAACTTTTGTGTCGAAGTCTGTCCGAAGGACGTCAAACCGATGGAAGCGATCGTCCGGTTACGGCGGGCCTCGATTGAACGAGGGTTGACGAAGACCGGCGGTGCGCGGCATATCCTCGGTTTTACCGATCTGGTCGAGCAGCATGGACGTTTGAACGAAGCGGTCATGCCGCTGAAAGTGGTCGGGTTCGCGCCGAGTGCGCTGCTGCACGTCCTGCCTCTGGCTATCAAGATGTTGTTCAAAGGGAAAATCCCCAATCCTTTCGGACATGCGCTTCCCGGACTCAGCCACCTCCAGGATTTTATCCGGCGAGTGCGGCGTGCCATGCCGCCGGGCTGATGCCTATGGCTTGGACCTTTCGTTTTCTGGAAGAGATCGCCCTGGCCGATATCGGCTTCGAGGCCGAGGGAGAGTCCGTTGAGGAAGTTTTTTGCGGCGCGACGCAGGCCCTTCTCGAAAGTATGGCGAACCCTGTTACAGTGTCGGGAGAATGGGAAAGGTGGATTGAACGGACCGATGTGGACCTCTCGTCGCTGTTGTTCGAGTGGTTGTCGGACATGGTCTACTGGAAGGACGCAGCGGGGGTGGTCTATCGAGAGGCGCCGCTCACTCTGACGCGGGAAGGTGAAGTCTGGCTGTTGCGCGCCCGTCTGATCGGTGCGCCGGTGAATCAGCAGACGCAAGAACTCCACGCCGATGTGAAGGGCGTCACGAAACATCTCTACGAGCTCAAACAGACAGGCGATCGCTGGAAGGCGCGCGTGGTCCTCGATGTCTGACTCCGCAAGTCTCGCCCACTCGATATGAAGCTTAACACCGATATGACGGTTCACCGGATTACGGACGAGATCTGGGAAATTCCCATCTCTGAAAAGCCCGGCATGCTGGTGCCGGCCAGGATTTATGCCACCGGGGAGATTCTTCAGGCCATGGATTCCGGGGTGTTCGATCAGGTCACTAACGTCGCCTGCTTGCCGGGGATCAGCCGGTATGCGCTCTGTATGCCGGATGGACATTGGGGCTATGGATTTCCGATCGGAGGGGTCGCGGCATTCGATGTGCGCGAGGGCATTATCTCCCCAGGCGGTGTGGGATACGACATCAACTGCGGCATGCGGCTGATTCGAACGGACTTGACGCTGGCGGATGTGCGGCCTCGTCTGGAACGGCTCATGACCGAACTCTTCCGGAAGGTGCCGGCCGGCGTCGGGGCGAGCGGATTCGTTCGGCTTTCGAAGGAGGAATTTGCCCGGGTCATGACCCATGGGGCCAAGTGGTGTGTGGAGCGTGGATACGGGTGGCATAGAGATCTCGCCCGTATGGAAGAAGGAGGCTGCATCGAAGGGGCCGATCCATCGATCGTAACCGGCCATGCGATCACACGAGGCATCCATCAGCTGGGAACCTTGGGATCGGGGAATCACTATCTTGAAGTCCAGGTCGTCTCGAACGACCGGATATTCGATCCAGTCACGGCGGCGGCGTTCGGCATTACCGGCCACGAGCAGATCGTGGTGATGGTGCATTGCGGCTCGCGAGGGTTCGGCCATCAGGTGGCGAGCGACTATCTCAAAGTGTTTGAGAAATCCATGCGTCGTTACGGCATCACCGTAAAGGACCCGCAGTTGGCCTGTGCGCCGTTTCGATCTCCCGAGGGGCAGGAGTATTTTTGCGCCATGAATTGTGCAGCGAACACGGCCTTTGCCAATCGCCAGGTCATCACGCATCAGATTCGCGAAGCCTTTGCAACGGTGTTCGGTCAGTCCGCCGAGGCGTTGGGAATGGAGTTGGTGTATGACGTGGCGCATAATATCGCCAAGGTCGAACGATACCCAGAAGGAGAGTTAGTGGTGCACCGCAAAGGAGCGACCAGGGCGTTTGGGCCGGGAAGTCCAGAGCTCCCGGAAGCGTTTCGGCAGACAGGCCAGCCGGTCATCTGCGGAGGCTCGATGGAGACCGGGTCATACTTGCTGGTGGGGACGGATCACGCGGTGCGCGACACGTTTGGATCGACGATGCATGGGGCCGGGCGAACGATGTCCCGCGCGCAAGCGAAGCGAACGGTTCGCGGTGAGCAGTTGCAGCAACAGATGAAACAACACGGCATTCTGGTCAAGGCGGTGTCGATGTCTGGTCTTGCGGAGGAGGCCGGCCTGGCCTACAAGAATATATCTGAAGTAGTGGAATCGGTCGATCGCGCAGGAATTACAAAAAAGGTGGCGGAATTACATCCGATCGGCAATATAAAGGGGTAACAGTCTGTCATTCTGCAGGTGTGACGATGGAACAACGAAAAAACTTCCGGTTTCCCGTCAAATTCCGCAGTTCGTTTTCTTCTATCGGCATAGTCGGCGGAGAGGGCAGTGTCGTCGATCTCTCGATTAGGGGTTGTCGCATCGAAAGTTCGATAGACGTTCAACCGGGAGCCTCCCTAGAGATCCGGATCATGGTCGCAGGGCATGATCATCCAATTTATATTCAGGCAGCGGTTGTCCGGTGGAGCCGAGGGGATGAATTCGGCCTTGAGTTTGAAGTGATTTCGCCGATTGAATGGACTCACCTTCAGGACTTCGTCAAAGAGATGGAACTGGAGCCTTACCAGCGGGCGCAAGAACAAGCCGACTAAGAAGTCTCTGCTTTCACTGACCCAACCTCAGCGACTACTCCAGACACCGCTCCGATTCTTCCAAAACAGCTTCCGTATACGTCCTCTTCCAAGTCGCAGCCGGAGCAGCCAGTCGGTTCTTGCGTATGTTGCGTCGGACGCATGCACGGTGACTTTTCGAAAAGCGAAAGTTATACTTCCGTACTGTCAGGCTGAAAGTTAATAGGCTCACCTGACAGGGGTAAATCCGGGCTGTCTAATCCATCGGAGTAGGCTTGTACAACCGAACAAACCGACAAACCGAACAGGCCAAATGAGGCAGATAGGATGGAGGCAATGTCTATGAAGAGTTCTGTCGGAATGGTATGGGCGATCATGGGAGTCGGGGTGCTTACTCTATCCGCTGTCGTAGCGGCGGAAGCATCTGATAAGCCGGTGACGGGGAACACGGTTAAACGAGAAGCGCAGGAGGCCATGACGGCCACCAAAGACTATACGATTCAGCAGAAAGATGCGTTTCAGCGAAAGGTTCAGGCAGAACTGGATGAGATCCAAGGGCATATTTCAAAGCTCCAGGGGCAAGCTAACCATGCCTCGACCGAAGCAAAAGCAGAAATCAAGAAAGCGGTCGCCGATTTAGAAAAGAAAAAGGCTCTGGCGCAGAAAAAGGCAGAGGACATTCATTCCGCAACGGCGGCTTCCTGGGAGCAGGTCAAGTCGAAAACGGCGGCTGCGATGGACGATCTTCGAGATTCCGTCAACCGGACGCTCTCTCATCTCCCGTGACGGTCGATCGATGAAATATGCGCTCTATCCCGGTTGCGCAGCCCAAGGCGCGACGCCGGAACTCTATCAATCGACGAGGGCGATCATCGGCCGATTGGGAATCCAGGTCGTCGAGCTCGCTGGCGCAGCCTGTTGCGGCGCCGGGGTGGTGACGGAAGCGAATCCCGATATGGCGCTGGCGCTCAATGCCAGGACGTTTGCGCAAGCGGAGGCGCTTGGACTGGACGTGATGACGATCTGCGGGACTTGCCAAGGGGTGATGAGTGCAGCCAATCGACGATTGAAGACAGAAGCAGGGCTCCTGGATCGCATGAACGCCCTACTGGAGCCGGAAGGGCTGGGCTATCACGGAAAAGTTCAAGTCAAACATCTGTTGTGGATTGTGGTTCGAGACATCGGGCTGGCTCGCTTGGCTTCGCTGACATCCGTGCCGATGCGGGACTTTCACATCGCTCCGTTTTATGGGTGCTACATCCTGCGCCCCTCCTGGGATCTGGGATTCGACGACCCTGAGAATCCACAGTCCCTCGAGCGCCTCATCACCGCTGTTGGTGGCGAACCGGTAGCCTATACGGGAAGAACCAAGTGCTGTGGGTTTCCCATCATCCTCGAAAAGGAAGCCATTGCCGTGGCCATGTCAGGGATGCACATGAATGAGGCCAAGGAGCAGGGAGCCGATTTTATGGTGACGCCCTGTCCTCTCTGTCACATGAGCTTGGATATTTATCAGGAACGGGCCGGTCGCGCGGTGAACCGCGAGCTTCATTTGCCGATCCTGCATGTGTCTCAGTTACTTGGTCTGGCGATGGGACTTCCGGCCAAGGACTTGGGGCTCTCGCATCATGTCATTTTGGTCGATTCCATTCTGGCCACGCTGGAGCGTCGTCGAACACAGCAGCAACATTCCTGAAGGAGTTGACGAATGAACGTCGTAAATATCTCTGATTATCAGATGTTTAGCAGCGAGAAGATGAAGAAAAACAATCTATTTCAGACGCCGCGATTTTTCTGTGATATCTACTGCTTTGAGCCAGGGCAGGAACAGAAGGGCCATATCCATGGCGATCAGGATAAGGTCTATCTCGTGCTTGAGGGACAGGGGACATTTCAGGTCGGTTCTGAGAAACAGGTGCTGGGTCAGGGGCAGGGGACCATGGCGCCAGCCGGGGAAGAAC
>DATIQH010000282.1:0-2758 GCA_035471155.1 Nitrospiraceae bacterium
CGAGCCGGTGAAATGTCACGACCCATCCCTTGATGACACTGCCTCGACTCGTCCACGCAAGACGTTGGTCCGCCACCTGCTCTGTGATCTCCGTCTCCCATTCTTTCGCCTGGCCCGCAATTTCGGCTTTCCAATGAAACCGTTTAGCATCCAGCCGAGTGACCTCTTTCACTCCCTCCATGAACTGTGGGAATTCCCAAAATTTCGTCCACTGAGCATAGGCCGTATACTCAGGCACGTTGACTTCAATGGATTTCTCAATGGTCGACATACGTCCCTCCTTTTTCAACGACACCAGAGTCTGATGCGCTTCTCCCCTACCTTTTCACTTGGGGATGGCTGGGATGATCCCAACTGCGCACGCCGGACGAGCACTGGTCCACTCTAATTAATCCCTCCAAGTTCGCTCGCTATCTCTTCAGGGATGGGGGCTGATTGATCTTCTACTGCGCGCGTCCAACGAGGGCCTTCTGAGGCCGCGCGTTGCGCGAGCACAGAAGATCATCAGCCTCCATCCCCTTCTCTCACTTCTTAAAGATCAGCCTCGGCTCCGTCATGTCCCCCATCGAGACCGCCACCAACTCCCACCCACCAGATCCAAACTCGTTCAGCTTGGTTTGCATATTCTCGGTGTCCGGAAGCACTTCGATGATTTTGTACTGGAACCGTTTCGTCTCTTGAGCCTTCACCGCAAATGGCTGTCCCATAAGCAGCAGGAACCCCAACACGCCAAGACACATGCCTGCTATCACCCACGCAATTGAGAGACGTACGTTCTGCATAGGTCACCTCGTGTTGTATGTATTTATGGATGGGCCACCCGCTAGTAAGTTGACATCACCTTCTACGTCAAGACGGTCGTGGGAAATATATCGCTAGCAATTCAGCAGTCGTCAGCATTTCAACCGTCGTATCATCGAAGTCCTTGTCGTTGGTCCACAGTGGTCGTTCCAACGCAAGTGCTAGCGCCAGAACATCGATATCCCGTGGATCGCGATGCGCGATTTGCGTCTTCGCCTTTTGCAAAGATCGACGATATATTTTAGGAGCACAGACCGTTAGCGGCAATAATTCAAGGGCGTAGAATAGAAACTCACGGCTCACGCCGAGTTTCTGTGCCATTTTCGGCACGTAGGCCTGGACCTCTGCGAGGACCGACTCGACAACAGCAAACTCTGCGATGCCTGCCTCAAAAAACAGGCGCTTGGCTTTTCCGCCGAGAAGAGCGGAGAGAATTGGGTTAGCGTCGACGACGAGTTTTTCTGGCTTTTTCAAAATCGGCAAGAATGGCGTCCTCGGTGAACCCATGGCCCTTCATCGACGCCCGAATCTCATCGGTGAGCGTCGAAAACAAATCTCTTTTGATTTCGAGTGGGAGCGCTTCACCGACAGCCGGCAGGTAAAACCCGACAATTTTCCCGTGCCTCGTGACGATAACCGGTTCTTCCTGCTTAAACAGGCTTGTCGCACGATCACGAAACTGTCTGACAGTTGCTGTTTTCATGTGACCACCATTGTGGACATAGTGTGGCATGGAGCTATTTTCGCCGTCAAGTCATTCTATGGGTGCGCGACTCTCCAATTATGCCCTGTTCCCAAATCCACTTTCAGCGGCACCGAGAGTCCCAACTTCTTCCCCGTCGCTTCCATTTCGTGTTTCACCAGCCGCTTTGTCTCTTCCAATTCCTTCTCCGGCACCTCGAAGATCAATTCGTCGTGGACTTGCAGGATCATTTTCGTGTGCGGTATCTCATGGTGCAGCATGTTGTTCACATTGATCATCGCTACCTTGATGAGATCCGCAGCGGAGCCCTGGATCGGACTGTTCACCGCCATGCGTTCGCCGAATCCGCGCTGCACGGGATCGCTGCTCTGCAACTCGGGAATCGGACGCCGCCGGCCAAGGATCGTGGTCGTATAGCCTTTCGTTTTTCCCTCTTCGATATTCCGATCCATCAAGACGCGCACGGCCGAAAACTTTTCGAAGAACGTCTCGATATACTTCTTCGCGTCCGCCTGTGACACGCCGATGTTCTGCGAGAGGCCGAACGGACTGATTCCATACACAATCCCGAAGACGACCGTCTTGGCCACACGGCGCATGTCTCGCGTGATCTGACTGGAAGGCAGGCTGAAAATCTCCATGGCTGTCGCCATGTGGATGTCCTCGCCCTTCGCAAACACGGCGAGCAAACGCGGATCTTGCGACAGGTGCGCGAGGATGCGAGGCTCGATCTGGCTGTAATCGGCGCAGAGCAGGGTATGGCCTGGCGGCGCGATAAAGGCTTCGCGAATACGCAGGCCATAGTCGCCCTTCACCGGAATATTCTGCAAGTTCGGGTCTGTGGAGGAAAGCCGTCCGGTTGCTGCAACAGTCTGATTGAGCGACGTATGGAGCCGCTTGGTCTCAGGATTCACCAATTCCGGCAGTGCATCCACATAGGTGGACTTGAGCTTGCTGAGGCTCCGATAGTTGACAATCTGCGCGGGCAATTCGTGCTGGGTGGCGAGCTGCGTCAGGGTGTCTTCATCGGTCGAGTAGCCTGTCTTGGTTTTTCTGATCGGCTTGAGCCCCAGCTTTTCGAAGAGCACTGTGGCAAGCTGCTTCGGCGAATTGATGTTGAATTCACCGCCGGCTGCCACGGCAATGGTCTCCATAATCTTGTCGAGATCCCGCTCCAACTCTTTGCTCAGGCCGCGCAGGCCCTCGACATCCAATAAGAACCCGTTCCGCTCGATCTCCGCCAACACCGGCACC
>DATIQH010000283.1:0-3870 GCA_035471155.1 Nitrospiraceae bacterium
AGGAAAAAGTCTTGGAGAATGCCAAGACCTACGAACGGCAGATCTTTAAAATTCTTGACCCTGAGAAGACCCTGGTGGAGTTCAACAGCCGGTGGATGAGTGCGATGACGGCGGAAGAGTTGATCCATCTGAGCGCGCAGTACAGTGTTGCGCGCATGTTGGAGCGGGACGATTTTCGCAAGCGATACTCGGAACAGAAACCGATCAGTATCCATGAGTTCATGTATCCGCTTGTGCAGGGCTACGATTCGGTAGCGCTCAAGTCCGACGTGGAGTTGGGCGGTACCGATCAGAAGTTCAATCTTCTTGTCGGGCGAGACCTTCAGCGAGGCCATGGACAGGAGCCGCAGGTCGTCATCACGATGCCCCTGCTGGAAGGCACCGACGGCGTGAAGAAAATGAGCAAGAGCGTCGGCAACTATATTGCTCTCGAAGACACACCGAGCGACATGTTCGGCAAGGTGATGTCGATCAGCGATTCCTTGATGCTCCGGTACTACGAACTGCTCACGACGGAGGACATGTCTGGAGTCAAGGCTGCTCATCCCATGGAGGCGAAGCAAGCGCTCGCATCGTTGATCGTCGCCCGGTATCACGGGGAGGAGGCAGGCAGGCAGGCGAGGGTGGCATTCCAGCAGAAATTTTCCGAGCGTGAATTTCCGATTGAACCGGATGTGCGATTGATCCTGACCCCGGCTGATTTGCGAGAGGGACAGACGATTAATTTGGTCGATCTGGTGACCAAGACAGGGCTTGTGCCGAGTAAGAGCGAGGCCCGGCGGCTGATTATTCAAGGGGGCCTCGAAATGGATGAGCAGAAGATTACCGATGCGAACAGCGTTCTTACCCTCGCAAGCGGACGATCCTATCGTTTCAAAATCGGCCGCAGAAAATTTGCGCTGATTGAGTTTCGGGAGTGATTGCCCGGACTTTCTTGACTTGGTACGGAGGCCCAGCGTAGGATTCGACTCAGCGAGCGGGCGTAGCTCAGTGGTAGAGTCCTAGCTTCCCAAGCTAGTTGTCGTGGGTTCAAATCCCATCGCCCGCTCCAAACCAAGCTCGCTCGACTCGGAACCCTTAAGATTGCTCCTGGTGACGGAATAGAACCCACAAGTGAGTTGTACTTCTTGAGAACCCACGACAGGGGATTCCGAAAGGGTGGGTCCCGTGTACATCCTCAAAAGGGCTGGCGTATTGGGTCGTTTTGCCATCGCGGGGGATCGGCAGGGTGAATCCATGATTGACCTCCAGTTCATATCGAAGTTGCTTCTCTAGCGTTCAGCCCGATGCCTCTGCTCGCCGTGCATAGTGCGCGACCGTCTCTTCATCAAGATCAATCCGAACGAGTACTTCATCCTTTGGGTCGTCTTCTATCGCGCCCCCTTAATTGTTTCACGCGGCTTTTCCGCTTTCGGCTTCGCTGTGGCGAAATGCTGCTCCACCAAATTGCGGGTAAACCCGCTCGCCGGCATGCCCTGCATGCGCAGCGCGTTGAGTTTGGCTTTGAGATGGTGTGAAAGCTGAATATTGAGTCGCTGCATCTGCATCACGGTCCTCCTAGGCATAGGCACCAAGCTACTAAGGACACCATAATGGTGTCAGTGTGTTGATTGATAGGTAAATAGGTATCTGCTACAGTCCCGCACAACAATGGTGAGCCCTCGCTTTCTGAAGCAACGGAAACTGTAGGGCCGTCGTTTAGATGCTCGGCTTATGCGAGAAGCAGAGCACCTGTCTGCGGATGAACAATAGTGCATGAACAAGCTGACCAAAGAAACCCTCCTCGATCGGCTGAAGAAGTACCAAGTGCAGAGGGGCCTCCTGCCGAAGGGGAAGGGAAGAGCCGATGGATAACGAAGATGATCCAATGACTGAGTGGACGAACTGAAAGGACACCGAACATGCATCCGCTGTACCGACCGGTAGTGCTTGTCATCTGGTTGTGCTGCATCATCATCGGCTTGAATATCCTCGCATTCTGGTGGCTCCAGGAACGCATCCCGGCTACCCGTTTCGCGTCTAGTCAGGCGGACCGCACGCCGATTCGTCTTGCCGGGCCCCCTGTGGAGGTGGCCCCCTGTGAACCGGCCATCGCAGTAGACGAGACGCCACTAGCGGAACGCGATGCGGCTATTGCTCAACTCCAAGCCGAAGTAGACCGCCTAAAGAGTGTGCGCGGAGACGACGCTACCGCATGGAGGATTAAAGCCGAGCAGCTCGAACAGGAGTTGACGGTGCTGCAACAGGTGGCTGAGCGGGTTATCAACGTGCCGGCCACGCACTGGCAAGAAGGTAAACTGATGCTGGCGCATGCATTGGTGAAAGAGAAGACATAATTCTACGGAACTCCTAGAAGGAGCTGGGAGGAAGGCTTCAGTGTCGATCCGTCGATGGAGGGTGGTTCAAATTCCATCGACCGCTCTAAATAAGACGTGATGCGTCTCGCTTAAGAACTGGAGGATTTGTGAGGCCTGCGCTTCCAAGTCCTTTTTTTATCTTCTGGTGAATGTTCGAAAGCCATAGATCTATTGAACCCTGCACGCAAACCCTTGGGAAAATCGAACGGAGGAAGTCGTGCGCTGATAGGACTGGTAGAGTTTGTGGATTGCAGAAAGGAGGCATTGTGAGTCGAGGCCAGTTTGGATTTGTGATCGTTGTGACGTTGATTGGAAGCACCATAGGTGGGGCCTTAAGCGGGTGGTGGTTGACTCCTTTATCCGTCAAGGCGCAGAAAACGAATGGAGTGAATGCTGAAGAGTTTCTCCTGCTGGATGCGAACGGAAAGGCGCGGGCCGGATTAGGCCTCGACAAAAATGGCGAGGTAGGCTTGGTGCTGACGAGTCGCGATGGGAAACGGAAACTGGCCCTCTCTCCCGACGAACAATTTGCCGTGAAGCTGTCCGATCAGAGCGGTCGTGTCTTGTGTTCGGCCCCCTAGAGGCGGAGGCAAGTACTCACGGTTTGCTACACGGCTTTTTGGACTTTGCCGCTACGCAAGCACCGTGTGCAAACCCGAATGCGTTTGGGCTGACCGTCGACCAGCGCTCGGACCGGTTGGAGGTTGGGCTTGAAGATCCGCTTGGTCTTGTTATTGGCATGACTGACGTTATGACCTGATTGGCGCCGTTTGCTACAGAGATCGCATGTAAAAGCCACGGGGATACTCCTTTATCAGTCGAATCGATGCAGGATTTGAAACACTGAAATCTACCATAGAACCATTCATTGTGACAAGCAGGTTCGATGCAGGCCTGGGGAAGGATGACTGCGATGACGGGAATCGATCTACTGGGATTTGCGGCGGGAACCTTAACGACTTGTGCCTTCTGGCCCCAGCTTCAAAAGACATGGAGGTCGAAGTCTGCGGGTGATGTCTCGCTGGGTATGTTGGCTATATTCTCAACCGGCGTCTGCCTTTGGTTTCTGTACGGGCTGGTTTTGCAATCCTGGCCGATCATTCTGACGAATTTCATCACCTTGCTTCTGACGGGGGCAATCCTAGTGCTCAAGCTGCGCTATCGAGCCTAGCAGGATGCTGAAAAAGTCCGCCAGCGGCGTTCTCGCATCGTTCAGACCCTCAACGTACCGCAAGGGTACGCCTCGGCCCTTCACTCGCTGCGGCCTTGCTGAACGGCCTTTTTGAGCACCCTGCGGGAGCTTACTGCTGCTGTGTTACGCTTGCAAACCATAGATTGAACGTACTGGAGTGATATCAAATGACTTTGCGTGAAAAAATCGGGCAGCTTTTCATGGTCGGGTTTGTCGGCACATCGGTCACGCCCGATCTGGCCTCGCTCATCAAGGAGTACAAGCCAGGCGGTGTGATTCTCTTCTCGCGAAACCTAGAATGCGTCGAACAGATCGTCGACC
>DATIQH010000284.1:0-1895 GCA_035471155.1 Nitrospiraceae bacterium
GGCCGTGGTGGTGATCACTCTGGCGCTTGGCATCGCAGCGAATACAGCAGTGTTCAGTTGGATGCGCGGTGTGTTGTTGCATCCCTTGCGCGGCGTAGCGGATGCGCAGCGCCTCGTTTCGCTGGAAACGGTGCGAGTCAACGGCGATTACGGTGATTCTTCGTATCCTGACTTCCTGGACTATCGCGACTCATCACGTTCCCTTGCGGGCGCGATCGCATTCCACGAGCAGTCTTTGATTCTTGAAAACGAGAACCAGGTGGAGCGCGTCTGGGCCGAATTCGTATCTGGGAATTTTTTCGATGTGTTGGGCGTCAGACCGGCCGCCGGCCGGTTCTTCGATACTGAAGAGCAGGCAGACGCTGCAGGAAAACATCCGGTCGCAGTGATTAGCGACAGATTCTGGCGACGGCATTTCGATTCGGACCCGCAAGTTGTCGGTAAGACGATTCGCGTGAGTCGCCAGGAACTGACGGTGATCGGTGTCGCCCCGCGGGAGTTCTCGGGAACCACCGTGGGTTATTCGTTCGATCTTTGGGTTCCCCTCGCGATGGAGCCGTTGTTGAGAGGCACTGGAAACTGGGCTGACTTTCGGGCCGGCCGAGTATTTCGCGTGTTGGCTCGGTTGAAGACCGGCGTTTCGTTGCCCGAGGCCCGCGCGGAAATGCAAACGATTGCACGACGTCTCGCGCAGAGCTATCCGACGAGCAACACAGGTATCGGCGCTACGCTGGTACCGATTGACCAAGCTTCCTATGGAGTTCAAAGCCTCATCGGAAAGTTGCTCGTGACTCTGCTCGGGGCTGGCGCCGTTCTGTTGCTCATCGTATGCGCGAATGTGGCAAACCTGATGCTGGTTCGCGCCGCGACGAGGCAAAAGGAATTCAGCATCCGCCTGGGATTGGGCGCATCGCGCCTGCGCGTGATCGGCCAGCTCCTGCTGGAGAGTCTCTTGATGACGGGATTGGGCGGCTTGGCAGGTGTCCTGCTGGCCGGGCAGATGGCGAGTTGGCTGCCCTTTTTCGTTCCGACGACGCACCTCCCCGTGGCCCTCGATTTCCCGCCTGACTCCGCCGTACTGCTGTTCACGTTAGTGATTTCAGTCCTGGTGGGGCTGCTGTCCGGCCTGGCCCCGGCACTGCATACCATTCGGGACAGCCAATTGAGCGGCTTGAAAGACAGCGGGCGCGGCGCGACCGGTGGCGCACGCTCGCATCGCTTGCAAGGAATGCTGGTCGTTTCGGAGGTTGCCTTGGCGCTGGTAGTGCTGATCAGCGCCAGCTTATTTTTCGAGAGCTTCCGCAATGCCAAGCGAATCGATCCGGGGTTCGATCCTTCGCACGTGCTGTTGGGCGCGTTGAACATATCGAAGGAGCAGGAATATAGCACCGAGCAGTTCACGCTCTTTACACGGCATGTGCGCGATCGTATCGAAACCCTGCCTGGAGTTCGGGCCGTGAGTTTTGCGTCGGGCGTGCCGTCGGCTTTCGAGCAGGGCCCATCGGCCGAAGTGCAGGTCGACGGTTACGTGCCACGCAGCGGCGAGGACATGCGCGTTTCCTGGAACCCGATTGGGTCGAGCTATTTCGATGTCATGCGGATTCCCCTTATCGAAGGACGTGATTTTACCGAACGCGACGACAGCCAATCGCCGACCGTGGTGATCGTCAATGAGACATTTGCACGGCGTTTTTTCCAGGGACAGGAGCCGGTCGGCCGCCAGCTGCATATCGGGGGAGCGGATTTCACCGTGGTCGGCGTCGTCAAAGACATCAAGTACAGGAGTCTTGCCGAAACTCCGCAGCCATACTTCTACTTGTCGATGCACCAAGCCCGGGAACGTTTTACTGGCTTTGGGTTGTATGTACGGACGGAGGGGCCCCCTCTGCAGCTCC
>DATIQH010000285.1:0-7752 GCA_035471155.1 Nitrospiraceae bacterium
CCATGACTCTCCTCGAACTCAGCAAGTCTCTCCACAACTGCCAACGTTGTAAGCTCGCGAGGATGGGCCGCACTCAAGTGGTGTTCGGTGTGGGGAATCCGCACGCAAGCGTAATGTTCGTAGGCGAAGCGCCGGGTTTCAACGAAGACCAGCAGGGGGAGCCGTTTGTCGGGGCTGCGGGAAAGCTTTTGAACGACTTACTGCAATCAGCCGGATTGTCACGCAGCGATATCTATATCGCCAACGTGATCAAGTGTCGCCCTCCGAATAACCGCGACCCGGAACCGGATGAAGTTGAGACCTGCAAGCCATTTTTGATGCAGCAGATCGCTATGATCCACCCGAAACTGGTCTGCACATTAGGGAATTGGGCGACGCAAACGTTGCTGGAACGGAAGGTAGGGATTACAAAGGTGCGCGGCCAGGCGTTCTACTTGAAAGACTTTGTCCTCTTCCCCTTACTACATCCAGCCGCAGCCCTGCACCAAGACAGCATGCTTGAACCACTTCGTGAGGATTTCAAAAAACTGAGAGAGTTTCTGGATCGGAATACAAAACCAGCCGAACCCACCGCCACTCCAGCAACTGCCCCCACACTCAACATCGAACCGCCGCAACCGGCTCAGATGGACCTGTTCGGATCGTAACTCGTTCGCTACTGCACTTCTTCCTCTAACCTTGCGAAGACCACTTTTGCTGAAACCCAACTAAGATCTGTTCTGCCCGCGCATAGTCTTTTTCTGCAACCAGCACCACACACATGGGCGAGTCCTGCGTTTTGCCCAAATTACTATGGGAGGGTTCTGACTGAGTCGGCGGAACGAACTGAATCTTTTCTCCTGTCAATGCGTTCAAGAAATCGGCATGGAGATCTGGATCGCAAGGCACAGTCAGCTTCCCCATAGCAGGCAACTCGCCCACTCGTCTCCTGGAGTACTTGTTAGAGAGCCCAATCACAACGGCAGCGATCACGGCAACAACGATAAGACCGACGATATTGGCTACTAGCTCCATCCCTGCACCAGACCCCTATTCTCTAAACAGACAAGCGCGCCATCCGATTCGAATGCGCTCATCGTAGACTTTGCTATGCGAGAAATAAAGGGAGATTTTCTCCGCCATAGACCCACCGAATCAGAAGACGTAGAATGAGCCGCATTCATCGATATGCGGAGACGCAGGATGGAAGAAGCTCGCGCCGTCGAAATCATGGAGATTGTAGTCTGCGCGAGCGGCGTCGTGTATGGCGCAGTGCTGGCCTACGGACTCAGACAACAGTGGCGCTGGATGCTGGATCCACCGGAATGGACATCGGTGATCTACTTTCCCACAGTGGTCAAGATGATTTGGGGGCCCACCCATGTTCGGACCTTTGCCTATCTGACAGCCTACGGCTCTTTCGCAATGAGTCTCTTTTGCCTCACCCAAGCAGTGGTTGCTTCATTCTAAGAGATCCGATCGCAAACCGTCTTCGTAATCAATTTCCCGGCGCGTGGTGGGCGGCTGATCCATCTGGCTTGTTTGGCCCGTCTGATCTATCCTGTTCGTGTGATCTAATAAACAAGAGAGGCAGGGCAGCCCCTGCGTCAATTTCTCCATGCATCTCTCCATTGTCATTCCAGCATTCAATGAAGAGCGTCTGATTGAACGCTGCATCCAATCCATCACTGCATCGCTCAGCGCAAACCGCTCGCCTGGTTTCACTTCGGAAATTATTGTGGTCGACAACAATTCCACCGACAACACGGCCAATCTGGCGAGGCAGGCAGGTGCTCAGGTCGTGTTTGAGCCCATCAATCAAATCGGTCGGGCACGCAATGCCGGCGCAGCCGAAGCGACAGGAAATTGGTTGCTGTTCGTGGATGCGGACAGTGAATTAAATCCGGGATTGCTTGCTGACATCTTGCGATTGATCGAAGACGGTAAGAGCGTGGGTTGTGGCAGCACACTACACATGCAAGGATTGCCATGGTGGGGAAACTGGATATTCCAACTGTGGAAGGGCACGTCGATTCTGTTTCGCTGGGCGCCGGGTGCGCTGGTTGTGTGCCGTAGCGATGCGTTTCGTGATGTCGGTGGATTCGACCAGGAACTTTACGCTGCTGACGAAATACGATTAAGTGGGAATCTGAAGCGGTGGGGCCGACAACGAGGTCTTCAATTCAGTATCTTGAGAACGCATCCGTTGGAGACGTCCTCACGCAAGATAGCCCTCTATTCCGCACGAGAGATTGTCGGTCAGATCCTGCGCGTCTTGCTCCACCCCCATCGGACATTGCAAGACAAGAAGCAGTTATCGGTCTGGTACGACGGACGCCGCTGAATCACCGCCTTATCGAGCCGGCCTTTCACGCAACCACAATCTCAGATCGCAACCTCTGAAGATCGCCGGGCCCGCGCAAGCTGGAAACAGCAGGGGTGATCCTGCACTCATGTGGAAGATCACCCCTCTGTGGCGCTTATGACGCCGACGATGTCTCTCGTGCGCTAATGCTGACTGCCCGTGCGAGAACTGGATTGAAAGACGACTCGTCAGAAAGGTGAGACTCTGTCCCAGACGCCTATGTTCCTCACCCCTGCTCTGGCTCTCCGCAATGGCTCATCGGTTTGGGTTTCCCCTACGCGGGAAGGCGATAGCCTATGGAGAAGCGACCGGCGTGACCGACGAGAAGTCCCGCTCTTAACTCGACGGGCGATTCTGATCCGGTGGACTAAGGTCTGCCATCTGCACCTCCTCCTGGTTCGGAGTGATTCGATGGGATAATGCGGAGAGCCGCACACTCTACGATTGCGTAACACATCAGCCAGTGTGCGAACGATTTCATCTTTACTCCTCTCCACAGACTCTGTCAACGAGCACCATCACAATTATTTTTGACAGACCGACGCATATCCCATGCCATCCAGACACCTGCGCACCAGATAGACTGAATCGAACCACCGATTGACGAGCTTACCGCGCAGGCGTCTAATATATGCGGACGGTTTCGGTCGAAATCATGAAGAACTGGAAAGGAGGCTAGCATGACCAATGAAGAAAAGTTGGCGGCAATCCTTCCATGGATCGACTCGGAAGAACGGGTCACGGTGAGCTTCCTCGACGAGCAGGGATTGAATGCGGAGGTGATTGACTGTAGCGACGTGTTAGTGGATCTCTCACTCGAAACCCATGCACTGCACTTCAAGCAACACATCTCAGTTCCGCTGCGCTGCACTGAAGTTTCGGAAGATTTTTCCCATTACACTCGGGATCCTGATCGGCCCCTGAAACACTGCCGCTTGATGCTGCGCATCGATGAGAACAGGCCGCCTATCATCTACTAACAGATAAGAAGGGTGGGAAGATCAGACCCTGGAAGGAACTCGAGGTCAGACTGGTCTCTTAAACATACACCGCTACGACAGCTTGACTGAGCAGTCTCTTTGCGCGTAGCATTAGGTCAAGACGTTTCAGCCACGCTGACTGTCTCATCTCTCGCGCTTCTTGCCCTTCCCAACGCGACCGATTCCCCAGTCTCCGCCGCTCCAACGCCGGCATCACACTCGGCACACATTCCCGAACGATCCTATCGCGGCAAGGAGGTATTCAGATGGCGACAGAACGGCCCATTACCGACCGTATCCTTGGGCTACTCCAAGGCTCCAAAGATTATGAATTCGACGCTTTGGTGGCAGGCTCTCCGGAGTTCAATGCCAGCGACATCTATAACGAAATCTCTCGCTTAAGCCGGGCCGGCAAGGTGAAAATTACACGAGGCGTGGGAAGCTTCACCATCAGACAAGCGACGACTGTCAGCTAAACGCCGGGAGTGGATAGGCCACGTCTTGCCTTCGACCATTTCGCGACAGGTGCTCGACAAACCAGATAGACCGGTCGAAATCACCCCGCATTTTTACGGCTCTCAGAAACAGCCGCCATCGAGGCGCGACAAAGACATGACACAGGGCGCATCTTGATCACATTAACTGTGCTCACTCAGAATGTCCTCGCTGGGTTGTTCAGAAACTACTCTATTTCTAGGCCTATTGACATCTCCCCGCTATAATCTTCCTCAGTATCCCGTAGTGCCGTCCATATGTCGTGGTCATGTCTATGGAAGCTATGCCTAGGATTGTTCTTCCAGAGTTCCTCCCCTACTTGCTGGCAATTTTCGGATTACTCGTCTTGTGGCAATATTACCAACTCCGCGTGATGAAGGGGCAAATTCTAGCCATCGATATTTTCGACCGGTCCGGCATCCGCATGTATCTCTATGTCGTGACTGACGATCAACAGTCGTGCGAGGTGTGCCGATCGGCTCATGGGACGGTTTTTCCTCCCAGTTCAGTGATGAAGAAGCAATTCTCCCCGCTTAAGGGAACTTGCAAGAGCCCCGCAAGTTGTATCGGTTTCCTCGTCGGTTTGTACGGCGCATGGCCTGAAGCGTATCGAATCATCCAGCGGTTACGATTGTCCCGCAAGCGTGAACCGATACAGTTGGAGCAAGATGAATTGATGGAAATGATACTCGGTCCTTGGGAACGGAGTATCAGCGCCAACACCGACCGGCTCAGTATCTACGTGCTGGAAGCCGTCTTAGGAGATTGCTCGAACCCAAAACCTGCAATGGACAAATACCGCCATGCGCTTGAACACGCAAAGGAAGTACGACATATGCCCCTGATCGTGCCGGCGTATTTTCGCCTCGTGGAACTCTTGACGAGACAGGGACAAACAGCTGAAGCCCTCCATTTCATCGAGCAGTTTGAGAAACGGTACAAAGAACCCGCATCCGGGCCCTATGCGCCGACTGAAAAACAGTTGGGTTTTATGAAGATCAGGAAGTCCCACCTGAAAAATGCCGCGCGAACAACTGCTCCTGCGTCAATAGCTTGAACTGTTTCTGCTCAGGCTCCTAACGCAGAACCCTCGGTCGATGCCCTGACATTGAGAGAGACAGAGCTATTCAAAAAAAGTATACTGCGCCTAATTCCTTCAGCATGCATACACAACTTCTGCGCTCCGCGAAACGATTCATGCATGGATCAACTGAGGTTGTCTCATGAGTGACAAGCGGCTCATTGCGTTCCGATTCCCTGCCGCTCTTGTATTGTCGATCGTCTGTCTCGCCGTGCCCGCGTGGGCGGACTTCAAAGCGGGTGAGAAGGCCTATCAACGTAAAGACTACGCCACGGCGTTGCGTGAATGGCAACCTTTAGCAAAGCAAGGACAGGCCGCCGCGCAATACCATCTCGGCCTGCTCTATGCCAATGGCCATGGCGTCCCAAAAGATGACGCGCAAGCACGACAGTGGTATGAAAAAGCCGCCAAACAAGAACACACGCTTGCCCAGGTCAACCTGGCAAGCCTGTATGATTATGGTCGTGGTGGTCTGCAGGATTTCACGATGGCAGCGAGATGGTATCTTCGAGCCGCCAATCAAGGCAATAATTTAGCACAGCAAAAACTTGGCCTCCTGTATGAACGTGGGGACGGCGTACAGAAGGACTTTGCCCGAGCCTATATGTGGTACACACTGGGAGCAGCGAGCGGTGGGGCGATTGGAGCCATGCGGCGAGATGACCTCGCCGCACGGATGACCTCTGATCAGCTTGCCGAAGCAAAAAAACTGGGGCGGGAATGGAAGCAAAAATCCAAGTGAGCCATGCCCCAAAACGCGGCCGTAACATTCCCGTTCAGTAGTCGTCTATTTCTTCCGTTTCATCGACCAACTCGGCCGTGATCTCGGAGTTCTCGGTCTCCCACTGAGTCAATGGAATGCCTCCGGCCTTCAAAATCGCTTCCTGTTCCGTGCCTGCGGCTATCAGCAAATCATAATGAACGCTTTGCCGCACCTGAAACGTTTTCATACAGCTCCCTCTTGATGCCGATCCTTAATATCCTAAATATCCTACCGTCAATACCATAATGAAGGCCGGCTACCATTCACCTGTTACCCATTCCGTACTTAGCTGCACCGCCTCGGGCGACTGGCGGATACTAGCATTGAACAAACCCCACCGGCTACTGAGAGATGTGGCACTTCCTGATGGTATGGAACTATGGACCGGCGAGACGATCTGGAAAGGGGCAGGCGGAAAAGGACTACGCTTGAAACTGCGCGGCGAGTTCGCCCGGCTTGAAGACACCCCGCTCGGTGCTTTGGTCTTCAATAGCGCACCGCACGCCTGGGCAGATGTGATCGCGCGGCGCTGGCCTCGCCGTCATCATTCGTTCAATTTTCCGGCATGCGGTCCACAACGCGATCCCATTCCTTGATGGCAGGCTTCACATGGTGATCAAGGTGCGTGAGCGCGGCATAGAGCCGACCTTCGTACTCGTCTCGTTTAGAATCTGCAGGAGACAGTGTTTTCAAGATCGCCACCAGCCCCAGGACCTCCTCGGTTGTCTCCACAATCTCATCGAAGTGATTATCAAGCATAGAACTCGACGGCATAAGGAATGAATCCTTATCAGCGAGCACAGACTGTCGTGATTTCTTAATCATGGCGCTTTCCTTTCTTCAACCGTCGCTCAAGATTTCCTACGGTTTGCTCCCACGCTTTGATCTCGACCTCCCAATGCTTGATGAGCCTCCGATCGGGATGCGCACCCTGCTGCTGGAGTGCGATCTTGATTCGATGATCTGTGATCCGCCTTCGCAGACTCTCAAGGCGAATTCGCAACTTCTTGTTACGCCCCATATTCCTCCCAGCGGTTGTAACCGTACCGCTGACCTATATAGGCTGTCAATCAATGCGAGCCGATGGATATAAATGTTCCTCCAAGCGCGTTCGTACCTTCTCCAGGAAGGTGGCCTAGCTTGGACCATATGGAAACGGGCTATGCCCGAAACCGGATCGCGAGTTCGCCCGGCTTGAAGACACCCCGCTCGGTGATGATGCCGGTGATCAACTCGGCCGGCGTCACGTCGAACGCGGGGTTGTAAACGGCAACCCCTTGGGGCGCCACAGGATGGCTGCCGTGGATGGTGGTGACCTCTGAAGGGTTCCGTTGTTCGATCGGAATGTCCGCTCCTGATTTCGTCTTCAGATCGATCGTCGAATAGGGCGCAGCAACATAAAAAGGAATGCCGTGCGCTTTTGCCAGCACAGCGACTGAATAGGTGCCGATCTTATTGGCCACGTCCCCATTTGCCGCAATCCGATCCGCCCCCACGATACAGAGCTGAATCTTCCCCTGCCGCATGAGTGTGCCTGCCATATTGTCTGTGATGAGCGTCACGGGAATCTTGTCCTGCATCAGCTCCCAGGCCGTGAGCCGCGCGCCTTGCAATACTGGCCTGGTTTCGTCTGCGATGACCTGAATCTGTTTCCCCTGCTCCCAGGCTGCACGAATGACGCCCAACGCCGTACCGTAGCCGGCAGTTGCCAACGCGCCGGCGTTGCAATGGGTCAGAACTGTCTGACCGTTCGTAATGAGCTCCGCTCCGTACTGTCCCATCGCCTTACAGAGGGCGATATCTTCATCCAGAATGACTTGTGATTCTTTTAGTAGCGCGGCTTTGATGGCCGCGATTGGCTGCGTGCGCAGCGAGGCGAGCAGCTGTTTCATCCGCTCGATGGCCCAAAACAGATTGACCGCCGTCGGCCTGGTCGCCGCAAGATGATCGCAGATCAGGAGCACCGATTTGGCAAATGATTCGTAATCGGATGCGCTAACGGTCTGGGCGCCCAGCGCAACTCCCATCGCCGCGGTCACACCGATCGCCGGAGCGCCTCGTACTTTAAGGCTTCGAATCGCATCGGCCA